>JAJYAW010000084.1 GCA_021779335.1 Myxococcales bacterium
GGCCCCGGCCGCGGCCGCCACGTCCCGGCCGGTGGCCGCCTTCGCCACCTCCGCGAAGCGCCCCAGGGCGAGGTCGAGCTCCCGCACCAGCGCGGGCGTGGCCCCCTTCTGCGGGCCGTAGACCGCGGCGGCGCCCCGGGGGCCCGTCAGCGGGTTGTCCACGTCGCAGGCCACGAGCAGGTCGGCCGCGGCCAGCCGAGGGTCCAGGCCGGAGAGGTCGATGCGCGAGAGCCGGGAGAGCGCGGCGCCTCCCTCGGGGAGCTCGACCCCGGCCGCGTCGAGGAAGCGGGCGCCGAGCGCGCGGGCCAGCCCCGCGCCGCCGTCGCTGGTGGCGCTGCCGCCGAGGCCGAGGATGATCTTCGAGAGCCCGGCGTCGAGGGCGGCTCGCACGAGCTCACCGGTCCCGAAGGTGGTGGCGACGCGGGGATCCCGGCGGTCGGTGGGAACGAGCGGGAGGCCGGAGGCCGCGGCCATCTCGATGACGGCCGTCTCCCCGTCGCCGAGGACGCCCCACCCGGCTCGGACCGGCGCGCCGAGCGGTCCGGTCACCACCGCGTGCTCCAGGCGCCCGCCGGTGGCCGCGACCAGCGCCTCGACGGTCCCCTCCCCGCCGTCGGCGATGGGCACCTGGCGCACCTCGGCCGCCGGGAAGACCGCCTTCACCCCGCGCGCCATGGCCGCCGCCACGCCGGGCGCCGAGACGCTTCCCTTGAACGAGTCGGGCGCGACGATGACGCGCATCGAGGCCATCATCGGCCAGTCGGGCGCACCCGGCCAAGGGGCTCGTGGCGCCGGGACGCGGAGCCGACCGACTGGCCAGTCAGCCGCGGCGCGCGGACCGACTCGCGAATCAATCCGGGGCAATGTGCGATCAATCTGCTCCCCCGCGCCGCCTTTCGCTTGCCCTCCCTTTGCGCGAGGTGTCACAGTTCGCGGCTCCGAAGCCATCGAGCAGCTCCGAGGCAAACGGTCCGTCCCAACCGTCGCGGCCTGGCCCCACGGCACGTGCCGGGGCGGCCCGCCCGCCCTCCGGAGGTCGCTTGAACATCCTGGTGCTCAACTGCGGCAGCTCGTCCGCCAAGTTCGCCGTCATCGACGCCTCCTCGGGCCGCGAGCTCGTCTCCGGCCTGGCCCAGCGGCTCGGCTCGGCCCACGCCTCGCTCGACTGGAAGCTCGACGGCGCCAGGCACAAGCGGGACCTCCACCACGCCGATCACGACCAGGCGCTGCGTACCGTGCTCGACCTCCTCAAGGGGATCGGCCACGTCGAGGACCTGGCCGGCGTGGGCCACCGCGTGGTGCACGGCGGGGCGCGCTTCTCCGGCTCGATCCCCATCACCGCCGAGGTGGTCGCCAGGATCAAGGAGTGCATCCCGCTCGGCCCGCTGCACAACCCGCCCAACCTCCTCGGCATCAAGATCGCGCAGGAGCTCCTGCCCGACCTGCCGCAGGTGGCGGTCTTCGACACCGCCTTCCACCAGACGATGCCGCCGCAGACCTACCTCTACGCGGTGCCGTACGAGTGGTTCGAGAAGCACGAGGTGCGCCGCTACGGCTTCCACGGCACGAGCCACCGCTACGTCTCGGAGACCGCCGTCAGGCAGCTCGGCCTGGACCCCGACGACCACGCCATCGTGACCGCCCACCTGGGCAACGGCTGCTCGCTCTGCGCGGTGCGCAACGGCAAGAGCATGGACACCACCATGGGCCTGACGCCGCTCGACGGCGTGGTCATGGGCACCCGGAGCGGCTCCATCGACCCCTCGATCATCGCGCACATGAAGCGGGCCCTGCACCGCTCGGCCGACGACGTCATGGACGCGCTCAACCTGCGCTCCGGCCTGCTGGGCATCTCCGGCCTCTCCAACGACATGCGGACGCTGCAGGAGGCCGCCGCCGAGGGTCACCAGCGGGCCGCCCTGGCCATCGAGAAGTTCAACCACTCGGTGGCCAAGGCCGCCGCCGGGATGATCGTCTCGCTGGGGCGCCTCGACGCCCTGGTCTTCACCGGGGGCATCGGCGAGAACGCCGCGGCGGTGCGGGCCAAGATCGTCGAGCTGCTGGGCTTCACCGGCCTGGAGCTCGACCCGGTCGCCAACGAGGCGCACGGCCGCGAGCAGGGCGGCCGCATCAGCGTCGGGCTGCGCCCCCAGGCGGCGGTCATCCCGACCAACGAGGAGCTCATGATCGCCCTCGACTCCGCCGCCATCATCGCCCAGCGCGGCTGAGCCGCCCGCCCGCCCGGAGCCCGCATGGCCCACGTCCTCTTCGTCGCCCCCGCCGGCCGTCAGACCGGCCTCTCCACCGCCTGCCTCGGCCTGGTCCGGGCCCTGGATCGCCAGGGCGTCCGCGTCGGCTTCGCCAGGCCCCTGGCGGCCCGCGGCTACGACCACTCCATCGGGCTGGTGCGGCTCGGCGCCCGCATCGAGCCGCCGCCGCCCATCCCGCGCGCCACCGTCGACGCCCTGCTCGCCGCGGGCGACGACCAGACGCTCATGGAGCACGTGGTGGCGCTGTGCGGCCAGGCCGCCCGGGACGTCGACGTGCTGGTGGTGGAGGGGCTCTGGCCCGAGCCGGGCATCGTCCACTCCACCCGCGTCAACGCCCTGATGCTGCGCGCCCTCGACGCCGAGCTCGTCCTGGTGGGCGCCCCGCGCGGCGAGACGCCGGCCGAGCTGGCCAGCGCCATGGCCATCGCGGTCCGCGGCTTCGGCGCCCTGGCCGAGGGGCGCAGCGTCGGCTGCATCCTCAACCGCGTGGGGCAGCGCATCCCCGGGGCGCCCGTGGCCGAGGCCCGCAGCCTGTGGGTCGACGCCGGCGCCGAGGAGCACGACGTGCCCCCGGCCGAGCTGGAGGCCTACCGCGCCGCGCTGGAGGCCGAGGGGCTGCGGGCGGTGGCGGTGGTGCCCGCCCACGGCGCCCTGGCCGCCCCGCGCGTCAAGGACCTGGCCGATCAGCTGGGAGCCACCGTGCTGCGCGCCGGCGACTACGAGCGGCGCCGCATCCGCGGCGTGGCCCTCTGCGCCATGACCGTGCCGGGCTCGATCAAGGTCATGAAGCCGGGCACGCTGCTCATCACCCCCGGCGACCGCAGCGACGTCATCGTGGCGGCCGCCCTCTCGGTGCTGAACGGCGTGCCGCTGGCCGGGCTCCTGCTCTGCGGCGGCCTGGTGCCGGAGGAGCACGTCTTCGCCATCTGCGAGCGGGCCCTGGCCCAGGGGCTGCCCATCCTGAGCGTGCCGCAGGGGAGCTACGCCGCCGCCGCCGCGGTGGCGGCCATGAACCTGCAGATCCCCGTGGACGACGCCGAGCGGCTCGACCGCGTCATGACCGCCGTGGCCGACCGCATCGACCCGGCCTGGCTGGCCGCGCTGGTCGGCTCGCCCCGCGCGCCGCGCCTCTCCCCGCCGGCCTTCCGCCACCGCATCGTCGAGGCCGCCCGCGCCGCCGACAAGCGCGTCGTGCTGCCGGAGGGGACCGAGCCGCGCACCATCGCCGCCGCGGCCATCGTGGCCGAGCGGCAGATCGCCCGCGTGGTGCTGCTGGGCGCCCCCGACGAGGTCCGGGCGGTGGCCGCCCGCCAGGGGGTGCGCCTGCCCGCCTCCGTGGAGATCCTCGACCCGGCCGCGCTGGCCCCCCGCTACGTCGAGCCGCTCGTGCTGCGGCGCAAGGCCAAGGGCATGACGCCCGACCAGGCCGCCCGCGAGCTGGAGGACCCCATCATGGTGGGCACCATGATGATGGCGCTCGGCGAGGCCGACGGCCTGGTCTCCGGCGCGCTCCACACCACCGCCCACACCATCCGGCCCGCGCTGCAGATCATCAAGATGGCGCCGGGCTGCTCGCTGGTCTCCAGCGTCTTCTTCATGTGCCTGCCGGACCAGGTGCTCGTGTTCGGCGACTGCGCCGTCAACCCGAACCCCACCGCCGAGCAGCTGGCCGACATCGCCATCCAGAGCGCCGACTCGGCGCGCGCCTTCGGCATCGAGCCGCTGGTGGCGATGCTCTCCTACTCGACCGGCACGAGCGGCGCCGGCGAGGACGTGGAGAAGGTCAAGCGCGCCACCGAGCTGGCCCGCCGGGCCCGGCCCGACCTCGCCATCGACGGCCCGCTCCAGTACGACGCGGCGGTCATGCCGGACGTGGGGCGGCAGAAGGCGCCCCGCTCCCCGGTGGCCGGGCGGGCCAAGGTCCTCATCTTCCCGGACCTCAACACCGGCAACGTCGCCTACAAGGCGGTGCAGCGCAGCGCCAACGTGGTCAGCATCGGCCCCATGCTGCAGGGGCTGGCCCGGCCGGTGAACGACCTGTCCCGCGGCTGCCTGGTCGAGGACATCGTCTTCACCGTCACGCTGACGGCCATCCAGGCCCAGCAGGCCGCCGCCCGGGCCGCCGCCGGCGCGCCGGCGTGACGCCGCTGGCCGGGAGGCGCGGGGCCCCGCCCTCGGGCCCTTGAGCCCTCCTCCCGCTCACCTCGTCAGGACGACGTGCAGGGCGTGGGGCGTGGCGACGTGCTCGGTGCACCGGAAGCCGAGCCGCACCGTGTCGATGCCGGCGAGGAGGGGCTCGCCCCGGCCGAGGAGCACGGGCGAGATGGCCAGGTGCAGCTCGTCGATCAGCCCCGCGGTCAGGTACTGCCGGATGGTGGCCGCGCCGCCGCCGATCCGGACGTCCTTGCCGCCGGCCGCCTGCCTGGCGCGCTCCAGCGCGGCGTGGATGCCGTCGGTCACGAAGTGGAACGTCGTTCCGCCCTCCATGGTGATGGGCGCACGCGCGTGGTGCGTCAGGACGAAGACGGGCACGTGGTAGGGCGGGGCGTCGCCCCACCACCCCTTCCAGCCGTCGTCGGGCCAGGGACCCCGCACCGGCCCGAACATGTTGCGGCCGAGGATCCAGGCGCCGACGTTCTCGAAGCCGCGCGCGGCGAAGGCGTCGTCGGCGTCCTCCCTGCCGGGCTGGCCGCCGGCCGGCGACGCGGCGAGGTCGCCGTGCATCCTCTGGAACGTCCTGGTCCCGAAGACCCACTGGTGCAGCGCCATCCCGCCGACGCCCATCGGCTGGTCCAGGCCCTGGTCGGGTCCGGCGCTGAAGCCGTCGATGGAGATTCCGAGCCCGTTGACCCGAAGCTTCGACATGTGCGCCTCCCTCCCGGCTCGGGGGTCGCCCGTGCCCAGCGTGGCGTCGGACGACCTAACGGCGGCCGCGCCCGCGCGGCAGGCCCCTGAGAGGTTGCGAGCACCTGGCCCTGCGCGCCGCGAGATCCCTGGCACGCCGGCTGGCCCGCGCGCGGCGGCCCGACGCCCTCGGGGGAGTACGCGAGAGGTCGGGCGCTCATTGAGCGTGGCCGAACCCGCAGTATGGGCTAGCATGGCGCCTCTCGAGAGGGGGCACCATGACGACGAGGACCCTGGCCGCCCTGGCGCTCTGCGCCGGGATGGCCGGCTGCACCACCAGGAACGAGATCAACCCGGCCACGGAGCTCCCGTACGACCTGCGCGGCACCGTCGTCGGGCGCGTCACCAGCGCCGCGACCGGTCTGCCCATGGCCGGGGCCACCGTCTCGGCGCTGGCGCCGGGCGGCGCCGTCACCGCCACCAGCAGCGCGGACGGGACCTACGAGCTGGGCGGGCTGCCGGCCGGCGCGACCTACGGCCTCCGCTTCGAGAGCGCTGGCTGCGTCACGCGGCTGGCCTCCGCGTCCGTGCCGGCCGCGGCGGGCAACGTGGGCCTCCTCAACCCGGTGGTGACGGTGGACGCCGTGCTGGCGCGGGGGGATGCGGCCGTGGCCGGCACGGTCCTGATGGGAGGCGCCCCGGCGGTGGGAGCTCGCCTGGCCGTCGACCTGCGCGCCAGCGGCCTCGACCTCGTCGTCACCGCCATGACCGCGGCCGACGGCGGCTACCGGCTCGAGGGGCTGCCGGGCGCGGCGGGGGGGTGGCCGGTGACGGTCAGCGTCGCCCCGTTCGACGCCGACGGCGACGGGGTGAGCGACGCCCCCGCCAGCAGCAGCACGGTCATGGTCTACCCGGCCTCCACCACCACGCACGACCTGGTCCTGGGGAACACCGGCGCCGGCTCCACCGGCCTGTGGGTGACCAGCACCGACCTGGGCGGCGGCAAGCACTCGGCCGACGCGCCGCTCCACCTCGCCTTCAGCGAGCCCATCGACCTGGTGGCCAGCGCCTTCACGCTGTCCGACCAGGATGGCTACGCCTACCGCGACGTGCCGGTCGTCGCCGCGGCGGACGCCACCGGCCAGAACGTCGCGGTGCAGGCCGTGGGGGGGACGCCGCTCGCCTCGGGCCACGCCTACTCCCTGACGGTGCGGGCGGTCGCGCAGGCGGGCGACGCGCTGAACGCCAGCTACTGGTTCACCGCCACGACGGGGGGCGGGCTCCTGCCGCCCGTGACCGGCCTGGCGGCGAACCCGGCCCGGGTCGACCAGAACACCACCGGGCTCACCCTCTCCTGGACCGCCTTGCCGGCGGCGGCCAGCTACGAGGTCTACGCTCGCGACACGCGCCTCAACCAGAGCTGGGTGCGGATCGGCAGCGTGGGCAGCGCGCCGGCTCCCTCGCTCGCCATCACGCTGCCGTCCAGCTTCGACTACTACGGCGCCGACGGCCTGCTGACGCCGTTCGCCTTCGGGACCCAGGTCGAGCTCGCGGTGATCGCGGTGGGGCTGACCGGGGCGTCCGGCGACCTCGCGGCGGCCGCGCCGCTCCGGCTGGGCGACACCGTGGCGCCCACCGCGTCGTGGGCGGTGCAGCGCGGCTCGGCGGTCAACCCGGGGGCGGCGCCGGCCACGCTGACCCTCACCGTCGCCTTCAGCGAGTACATGCGCGCGGCCGCGCCGCCGGTCATCGACCTGCCGGCCGCCGGGATGAGCGCGGCCTTCGAGCTCGACGCCGGGCTGCGCCAGGGGACCTTCACCATCACGGTGCCGGCGGGCACCTGGGGTTGGGGCCCGTACCTCATCCATGGGGCGGAGGACTCCAGCGGCAACCCCATGACGCCGTTCGCCGGGCAGCTCCGCCAGCAGAGCGAGCTCGTTCAGAACGGCGGGTTCGAGACCGGCGGGCTCGACGGGTGGGTCGCCGCCTCCACCGGCGCGGTCCCGGCGCCGAGCGCCACGTCCGCCCAGGCGGCCAGCGGCGGCTGGGCGGCCAGCCTCGGCGCCGCCGGGGTGCCCACCGGCGCCGGGAGCGCCACGCTGACGCAGGACTTCGGCGTCCCCGCGGGCACCACCGACCTGGTGGTGGGCCTCAGGTACCTGGTGACGACCGTCGGCTCCTCCTACGGCTACGACTCGGTGGCGTGCACGCTGTCCGCCTCGGTCGGCGGGCTCAACGCGACCATCTTCAGCACCTACTACAGCTACGGGACTGTCGGCTGGACGACGCCCACGACCCTGCACCTGTCCGGCTGGGAGGGCCGGACGGCCAGGCTCCAGTGCGTCGTCAACGAGGGGAGCCCGACCGGGATCACCACCCTCTACCTGGACGACGTGACGGTGATGGCGATCCAGTAGGGCGGGCGGCGGGCCTGGAGAGGAGCTGAGCGTTCCCTCGGCGCCCCGGGGCCAGATCGGTCCGGCGTCCGGCCTGGGCTCCGATGGCGCCGTGGCCTCGAAGCTCCAGTTCGGCCGGGAGGCGGTCGCCACGTTCTGCCGGCGCCGCCGCGTCCGGCAGCTGGCCTTCTTCGGCTCGGTGCTGTGCGACGACTTCACGGCGGCCAGCGACGTGGACGTGCTGGTCGAGTTCGAGCCCGGCCAGGTCCCCGGTCTCGCCTTCTTCTCGATGGAGGCGGAGCCGTCGGCGCTCGTCGGGCGGAAGGTGGAGCTCAGCACCCCGGGCTTCCTGAGCTGCTACTTCCTCGATCGGGTGCTCTCCGAAGCCGAGGACGTGTACCTCGCAGCGTGAAGCCGCTTCGAACCCAGCCCGCGTGCCCATCGCGGCCCGCAAGGAGAAGATCATGACCCGAGCGAAGACAACCAGGTTTGCCGTTGCGCTGCTGATGCTGCTGGCCGCCGGCGCGGCGTGGGCCTCGACCTTCGAGATCCAGAACAGCGATGCCACCGGGTACGCGGTCTTCATCAAGTGCGGCGGCATCAGCACCACCGCCAAGGTGGGCTCGCGGAGCACCTGCGTGAACTGCGGGCGCTCTGGGCCCTACCCCTGCACGGTCACGGTCACCGAGACCGGCTCGACGGTGACGGTGGCCGGCCCGACCAGGATCGTCATCAAGGACGGCAAGGCCGGAGGACGCTGATGGTCGTGAACGTCACCCCGCCCGCCGCGCCTTGACCGCGCAGGGGCGGAGCTTCTTCGGTGAGCAGGGTGGCGGTAGCCGGCCTCACTCGAGCCAGTTCTTGGTGGCGAGGTCCACCGCCGTCGTCTTCCTCGTCTTCTGCGCCAGGAAGACCGGGATCTTCACCTCGGCGGCGGCGACGGCCAGGTCGATGCGGTGCCTCACCAGGAGCCGCACGAAAGCCGCCTCGCCAGGGGAGCAGCCCCGCCGGATGCGGCCGATGTCGAGCAGCCGGTCACGGCGGCGCGGACGAGCGGCAGGCGGCGGGATCTTCTCGCCGCTGTCCAGGTGGTCGAGCTCCACCCCATCGGCGGTCGCTCCTGGCACCACCACGCCCGACAACGATAGGACCCGCCAGAACTTGCGCTCTGGCGGGCCCATGATGTCGGACGAGATGCTTGTGCCTGGACCCGGAATCGAACCAGGGACACGGGGATTTTCAGTCCCCTGCTCTACCAGCTGAGCTATCCAGGCGTGCGGCTCCCACGGCCTGCGCCGAGGGGGGCCGTTTTTACGATCCGGCGGGCGGGAATGCAAGCCGAAGCCGCGGGTGGCGGTGCTCCGCCGGCGCGCCGGGGTCAGGGCTTGGGCACGGCGGTCAGCTTGGCCTTGCCGTCCTTGATGACGACCTTGAACTCGACCGACCTGGCCTTGTGGGCCTTCATGATCTCGGGGATCTGCTTCGCCACGCTGCCCGCCACCGCGTCGAAGGTGAGGCGCGAGGTGTCCTCGTTGCAGCGCTTCTTGGCCGAGACGTAGGCCTCGTAGAGCTCGCGCATCTGGGCGTCGCCGAGCCTG
>JAJYAW010000085.1 GCA_021779335.1 Myxococcales bacterium
GCCAGCCCCCAGGCGCCGGCCGCCACCGGCGCGCGCGCGGCCGGGGCGGAGACCGGGCGCAACGCCGCCTCCAGGGCGGCGGAGCGCGTCTCGAGCGCCACCGCCGCGAGGCCGGCCTGGGCGGTCAGGGACCAGCTCGTGATGTCGTAGGGCCTGATGATCTCGCCGCCCGGCGTGTAGTGGCGCAGCGGGAAGCGCTGCGGCTCCAGCACCTCCTTCACGAAGGCCCGGTAGGGCTGGGCCAGCGGCACCACCACGTCGCCCGCCTCGAAGGTGCGGTCGCCCACGGTCACCGGCGCGCCCAGCTCGCGCACCACCACGCCGTGCTCGCCGAGCAGCCGCACCAGGTCGGCCAGGGCGCCCGGATCGTGCTGGCGGCGCGGCAGCACGTAGTGGAAGGGCGGCTCGCTGCGGCCCAGGGCCACCGCCTTCACCGCCAGGTCGTTGCGCAGCGTGAGGAGCTCCGCGCGGTGCGCCGCGGCGGCGCGCAGCAGGGAGAGGGTGGAGGAGCGCTCGTAGGTCACGAGATCCCGCAGCCGCCACCAGCCGCCCGGCCAGGGGGCCGGCATGTTGACGCCCTTCTTGTACTCGGCCAGCCCCTTGCCGCGGCCGGTCAGCTCGTTCGGCTCGATCCACACCGGGGTGGCGATGCGGGCGCTGGCCGCCTCGGTGAGCAGGCTCACCACGTTCTTCCAGACCGAGGTCTCGGTGGAGCCGGGCCAGTAGTTGTCGTATTCCCAGTGATTGACCACGCC
Source organism: Myxococcales bacterium (assembly GCA_021779335.1). Classification (GTDB taxonomy): domain Bacteria; phylum Myxococcota; class Myxococcia; order Myxococcales; family Anaeromyxobacteraceae; genus JADKCZ01. Next base: position 756 of record JAJYAW010000085.1, read on the forward strand.
GGTCAGGCCGTCGGCGCCCATGTCGCGGGCCATGGTGGTACCGAGCGACGCGGTCCAGGTCCAGAGCGCCTCGTCGACGTTCTCGGCGATGGGGTCGTGGTTGGGCGGGACGAAGTAGCGGGGGCCGGTGGCGCCCTGCTGGTGCTTCTCGACGAGCACCTGCGGGTACCACTGGGTGGAGAAGAGCCGGTTGATGACGCGGGTGTCGGCCTGGGTCAGCTCCACGAAGTCCCGGTTGTTGTCGTGGCCCACGTACCGGTGGTACAGGCCCGGCATGCCGGCGCCCTCCCAGGGCGTCCCCTTCTGCTGCCGGTACCAGCGGACCACCATGTCCATGCCGTCCGGGTTGTGGCTGGGGACGATCATGAGGACCACCTGCGCCAGCCGCGCCAGCGTGGCCGGGTCCCGGGTGGTGGCCAGCTCGTGCACGATGGCCGGCAGCGCCTGGCTCGGCCCCACCTCGGTGGAGTGCATCGAGAGCGTCTCCATGACGAAGACCCGGCCGTCCCCGATGAGCCGCGCCCGCTCGTCGGCGGGGATGGCGGGGTCGAGCGCCAGCCGCTCGTTGATGCGCCGGAGCTCCTCGAGCCGCGCCAGGTTCTCCGGCGCCGACACGAAGGCCACGTACATGGGGCGCCCCTCGGGGCTCCGGCCCACCTCGCGCAGCTCCACGCGGTCCGAGGCCCGGTCCACCTGCTGCAGGTAGTCGACGAGCTGCTCGTAGTCGACGAGCACCCGGTCGTCCCCCGGCTCGAAGCCGAAGGCCTGGCGCGGCGTCGGCGGGGCCGCGGGGACCGGCGGCGCCGCGCGCGCCGCCAGGGGCAGGGCGACCAGCAGGGCGACCAGCAGGGCGGCGAGGCGGCGGAGGGCAGGGGACATGCTCGGCTCCATGGCAGGACCAGCGGTGAAGCGGGAGCGGCCACGGTAGCCGAGATCCGGGCCCGGCGGCGCGGCGGGATCGTCGCCGGGGAGCTCTTCCCGTCCGGCGCGGGCCCTGGTAGGAGGTCCCGCTCCGCCGCTCCGCCGCTCCGCCTTGCCCCGAGCCCGTCCGCCCCGCCCGCCTGGCCCGACCCCCTGACCGCCCCCGCCGCCAGCCCCACGCCGCCCTTCGCCGGCCAGCCCGTCGACGAGGAGGGCCGCTTCGTCAACCTGGACGGCCGCCGGCCGCAGGGGCTCGGCGCCGTCCTCCGGTGGGCGGTGCTGGACCGGCTGGCCGGTCGCCGGCGCCGCTCGCCGGACCGCGCGCCGGTGGCCTGCCTCGAGCCCGACCTGGCGCGGCTCGCCACCCCGCCGGCGCCGGGGGGGCCGGCCCGCCTCACCTGGCTCGGCCACGCCAGCTGGCTGGTGCAGCTCGACGGCGTCTCGCTGCTCGTCGACCCGGCGCTCCAGCCCACGCTCTTCGGCGGCAAGGGCCGCAACGCCGGGCCGGGCCTGCGCCCTGCGCAGCTCCCGCGCATCGACGCCCAGCTCGTCACCCACAGCCACTACGACCACCTCGACCTGCCGACCCTCACGGCGGTGGGCGCGCCGGCCGTGGCGGGGCTGGGGCTGGGCCGCCTCCTCCGGAGGAGCGGGCTCTCCGGCACCGAGCTCGCCTGGTGGCAGGCGGTCCGGGTGGGCCAGGTGCGGGTCACCTTCGTGCCGGCCCAGCACTGGAGCCGGCGCGGCCTCCTCGACGGCAACCGGACCCTCTGGGGCGGCTTCGTCATCGAGGGGAGCGGCGCCACCGTCTACCACTCCGGCGACACGGCATGGTCCGGTGGCTTCGCCGAGGTCGGCCGGCGCTTCCCGGGGATCGACGCGGCCCTCCTGCCCATCGGCGCCTACGACCCGGCCTGGTTCATGGAGCAGCAGCACCTCAACCCCGAGCAGGCCCTGGCCGCCTTCGGGGCCCTCGGCGCCGGCCGCTTCCTGGCCATGCACTGGGGCACCTTCAAGCTCACCGACGAGCCGCTCGACGAGCCGCCCCGGCGGCTCGAGGCGGAGCGGCAGCGGCTCGGCCTCCCCCCGGAGCGGGTGCGGGTGCTCGCGCTGGGCGAGACCGTGGAGGTGGGCGGCGGCGCGGCCGGGGGTGGGTCACGGTGAGGCGTGGTGGGTGCGGCGCCGCCGTGACCGGACCGTGACGGTCGACCGGCATCCTCCCGGCGTCTCTGGTGCGGGAGTCCCCGGGCGCCCGCGCGATCCCTGGTAGAATGAACCCGCTCGCTGGACGTCTCCCTGGTGCCGTCCCGCTCACGACCATGGCCCTCCGCTCCCGCTTCCGGACCCTGTCGCTGCTCACCGCCGCCCTGGCCGCGTGCTCGCCCTACGTGGAGGGGAACGGCGTCTATGCCGAGCGGACCTTCGACGCCGGCAGCGGCCTCAAGCCGTTCGACGCCGCCGTCATCGGCTTCCCGGCCAGCGTGGACGTGAACGGCCAGCCGCTGGCGGCCTCGATCTTCGTGGATCCCGCCGCGGCGCCGCAGGTGGTCCTGGGCGGCGACGAGAACGTCATCCAGGACATCCAGGTGCAGGCGGACGAGGGCGAGGTCCTCCACACCACGACCAACCGGTCCTACCACGCGGTCCACCCGCCCCAGCTGCGGATCACGGCGCCCCAGCTCGTCTCCGTCGGTTCGATCGGCGGCGCGGGCGTCACGGTGGCCGGCGCCGCCGCCGCGAGCTTCGCGGTGACGGCGGAGGCCGGCGGGCGGGTCGAGCTGTCCGGGGCCGGCGGCGCCAAGCTCACCGCCATCCTCTCCGGCGGCGCCCAGCTCGACGCCTCGGCCTACCCGGTCTCGTCGGCCGTGCTGACCCTCGGCGGCGGCGCCAGCGTCACCGTCGCGCCGTCGAGCCAGCTCTCCGGCAGCGCCGACGGCGGCAGCGTCGTCAAGGTGAAGGCCGACGCGACCACCGCCGCCGCGCTCTGTCAGGGCGTGGTGCTCGGGGCCGGCTCGACCTGCGGTCCGCTCTAGCGAGCCGATCCAGCGAGCCGATCCGGAGGCGCGGTCGAGGTTCCCGCGCCGCCGCGGGTCACCCTGAAGGGTCGGCCCGCACCCATGGGTTGACGGGCCGCAGGGAAGCTGCCCTCATTTCACGGGATTCTCCCGGCAGTGCGCTTGCACACCTGGGTAGGACGACCGCAACGCCCCCACCTCCGCCATGAGCTTCGTCGACTTCGCCTGTGTCTTCGTCAGGGCCTCCGGTGACCGCCTGCTGGCGGCCGAGCGGCTGGTGTGCGGCTATCCCCACCTCTTCGGCCCGGCGCTCGTCGAGGTGGACCTGGCCTACCGGATGGCGTCCCGCTACCTGGTGGCGGTGCTCCACTTCGATCCCGCCCTCTTCGACGAGGCGGCTCGGTCCCGGCTGGCCTTCTGGTCCGCTCGGGCCGGCGGTCGGGCCAGCCCGCTCGATGGGATGGCCGAGCACGAGCGCCAGACCTTCGACGCCCACCTCGAGCTCTGCGAGCTCAAGCTCCAGGGGCTGAAGCCGCCCGAGCTCTTCGACCGGAGCTTTCGCCTCTTCACCGACGTGGGCGCCCCCGCCGCCCGCCGCCGCAACCCGCTCGACCGGCCCATGATGGCGCTGGACGTGGGCGGCCCCGGGTTCGAGGGCGTCACCTACCAGCCGGACCAGCGGGAGCTCTTCGTCGCCGCGCCCATGGCGCCGCCGGCCGGCGACGAGGTGCTGGTGGTCTTCCGCCTGCCCGGCGTCGACAAGCCGCTGGGCGTGAGAACCCGGGTGGCCATGGTGCGCGGGTCGGCCGAGTCGGCCCCGGGCCGGCCCGCCGGCTTCGCCCTGGCCATCCCGGCGGGCGCCCCCGCCGTCCACGAGGCCCTCGCCCGGACCGCCCCCGTCACCTCCTCCGAGACGCGCGCCGCCCCGCGCTACGCCGTCAAGGCGCCGGTCAAGGTGCTGGTCCCGGCGGCGCCGCCGCAGGGCGGGGCCACCGCGGCCACGCCGGCGGCCAGGGCCGTCATCGAGTACGCCACCGATCAGGAGCTGGAGGCGGACTTCATCGAGAACCTCTCGCAGGGCGGCGCCTTCATCCGCTCGACCCACCGCCAGCCGGTGGGCGCCGCGCTGGCCCTCGACTTCCGGCTGCCCAACGGCGCGGAGCTCAAGGCGCAGGCCGTGGTGGCCTTCGCCAACGCCAACGGCATGGGGGTCAAGTTCACCCTCGACGCCGAGAGCGAGGCCGCGCTGCAGGCGGCCATCGCCCACATCTCGGCCCGCGCCCGCCGCGTCCTGGTGGTGGACGACGACGCCCTGGTGCGCCGCATGCTGGCCGACGCCCTGGCCGATCGCGGCTTCGAGGTCATCACCGCCACCGACGGCCAGGACGGCCTGCGCGTCCTCTCCGAGGAGCTGCTGGCGCTCGACCTGCTCGTCACCGACGTCTACATGCCCGGCATGGACGGCGAGCAGTTCGTCCAGATGATCCGGCGCGCCGGCGGAGAGGCCGACCTCGCCATCGTGGTGGTGACCGGCAAGATGGAGCCGGGGCTGGAGCCGCGGCTCGAGTCGGCCGGCGCGGACGCCGTGCTCGACAAGGCGCTCGGCCCGGAGCTGCTGGCCCAGGCCGCCGACGCGGTGCTGGAGCGCAAGCGGTTCGCGCGCGCCTGAGCCGCCCGCCGTCGCCCCTCCCGCCGGGCCGCCGGGGCCTCCTCAGCCGCCTCGCCGGCGCCGCACCGTCACCGACTCGCCGCCGATGCCCCAGTTGTCGGTGTCGACCTCGTCGATGACCACCACCGTGGTGGCGGGGTTCTTCCCCAGGGTCCGCTGCAGGAGCGCGGTGGCGCCCTCGATGAGCGCCGCCTTCTGCTCCGGCGTGGCGCCCTCGCGGGTGATCTTGATGTTCACGTACGGCATGCGTCCTCCTCGTGGTGGTCACTGCGGGACGGCGGCGCCCCGGCCGGGGGGCAGCGCCAGCAGGAGCGCCCCCAGCGCCACGGCGCCGGAGGCGGCCAGCACCGACGGCGCGGGGCTCCCCACCGCGCTGGCCAGCCGGCCCGCCAGGTAGGGGCCGGCCGCCTGGCCGACGCTGTACACCGCCGTGAGCGAGCCGATGGCCCGCACCGCGGCTTCCGGCATGAGCCGGCGCGCCAGCTCCATGGTGACGGTGACGATGCCGATGAAGGTGCCGCCGAAGAAGAGGGCGCCCAGCACGGCGGCGGCGCCGGAGGCCGAGAGCGCCGGCAGCGCCATCCCCACCGCCTGGGTGGCCATGGCGGTGACGAGCGCCCAGCGCGGCCCGAGCCGGTGGGACAGCGCGCTCCACAGGGCCGCCGACGGCACCGCCGCCAGCCCGGCCGCCACCCAGACCCAGGGGGCCCAGCGCTCCAGGCCCGGCGTGTGCTGCACGGCGCGCACCGCGAAGGTCCCGGAGACGATGTAGCCGAGCCCCTCCAGGCCGTAGGCGACGGCCAGCCGGTCGAAGGTGACGCCGTCGTGGCGGGCGCCGGGAGGGGCGGGGTCGCGCAGCACCGGGTCGCCGGGGGCCATGACGAGCGCCGGCAGGGAGAGGAGCGCGCCGGCCGCGCCGAGGAGCAGCCAGGGGGCGCGCCAGCCGCCCGCCGCGCCGAGCGCCGTGACCGCGCCGGAGAGGGCGATGCCGGCGCCGACCCCGCCGAAGAGGAGGCCGGCGAGCCGCTCGCGCCCGCGCGGCAGCGTCTCCAGCACCGCCGCCGAGACGAGCACGAAGACCAGGCCGCTCGCCACCCCGGAGAGGAAGCGGACCGCCGCCCAGGCGGCCAGGCCGGCGAAGGCCGTCGCGGCCGCGGTGGTGAGGACGCTCAGGGCCAGGGCGGAGCGGAGCAGCCAGATCCTCGGCGCGCCCGGCGGCGTGCGGCGGGCCCAGAGCACGCCGGCCAGGTAGCCGACCAGGTTGACGGAGGCGATGAGGCCGCCGGCCGCGTCGTCGAAGCCGAGCGCCGCCTGCAGCGAGGGGAGGAGCGCGGTGTAGGCGAAGCGGCCCACGCCCATGGCCACCGCCAGCGCGGCGGCGCCCGCCACCGCGCGCGCGGCCGGTGCGGGGCGCCAGGTCACCCCACCTCGCGGGCCAGCGCGAGCTCCTCGGCCCGGCGGGCGTACCCCTTCGGCCGGTCCGCCGGCGGGTGGGACAGGAAGCCCGACACCACGCCGTGGAGCACCCGGTCGAGCGGCGCGTGGACGAAGCCGAGCTCGCGGGCGGCGCGGGAAGGATCCAGGAAGGACATCCAGCGGCCGCTGAAGGGAGAGACCTCGACCGGAGCCAGGCCGGCGGCCCGGAGGCGGGCGGCCGGGACGGGCACCAGCTCGGCGCGGCTGCCGGTGGCCTGGCGCAGGGCCGCCAGGAGCTCCAGGAGCGTGGGCGCCTCCTGCTGCGCCGCGTTGTACGCCTGGCCGAAGGTCTCCTCCCGCCCGAGGAGCCCGCAGAGCAGGCGGGCCACCTCGTCGCCCGCCACGTGGCGCACCCGGTGGGCGCCGCCGTCCGGCACCAGCACCGGGCCGCCGTCGACGAGGCGCCACAGGTAGCCCTCCAGCCGCCGGTGGTAGTCGAGCGCGCCGTTCACCATGGGGATCCGCAGCCGGGTGGCCGGGAAGCCGGCGGGCCCCGCGGCCGCCAGGGCGTCCTCGCAGGCCCGCTTCCCCATGCCGTACTGCCAGTCCCAGAGGTCGTCCGGGTCGTCCGGGCGGGCCATGACGGGCCCGTCGTAGTCCACCTCGCGGGCCGGGCTCGGGCAGCCGGGCCTCACCAGGTAGACCTGGCCGGTGGAGACCATGAGGTAGTGGCCGACCCGGCCGCGCAGGAGGTCGGCGGCGCGGCGGCCGTCCTCGCCCGTGAAGGCGGCGAGGTCCAGCACGCCGTCGAAGCGCCGGCCGGCGAGGAGCCGCTCGAGGTCAGGCCCGGTCCGGTCGCCGACGAGCCGCTCCACCCGATCTCCGAAGGGGTCGGGCAGGGTGCCGCGGTTGAAGAGGGTGACCCGGTGACGCCCGGCCAGCAGGCGCCAGGTGGCGAGGAGGCCGACGAAGCGGTTGCCGCCGATGACGAGGACGTGCACGGGCCCCATACGTGCCGGGGCCGGGGAGCCGAGTCAAGCCGCGCCCTTGCGGCCCTGGCGGGGCGGAGCGGGAGAAAGCGCGGCGGCGCTGAATCCGCCGAGCCCGGCCGCCGCGTCTCATGGGGCGAACGCAGCCACCACGCGCCAGCGGCGCCACGCCGCGGGGAGCACCATGGATCTCAAAGTCGACCTCACGGCCGTCCTCGTCACCTCGGCGGTCTTCCTCTTCTCGGCCGTCATCGTGGCCACCGTCTTCTTCTTCATCCACAAGGCCAAGGAGCTGCGCCACGCCACCATCCGGCTGGCGCTGGAGAAGGGCCAGCCGCTGCCCCCCGACCTCCTCGACGACGGCCTCGATCGGCTGCGGCACCGGGCGCCTGGCAACGACCTCGCCAAGGGCGTGAAGCTGGTCTTCATCGGCGTCGGCCTGTCGCTCTTCTTCTTCTTCTTCCAGCAGCGCCTCTGGCCGATCGGGCTCATCCTCCTCTTCGTGGGGCTCGGCCACCTGGCCGCCCACGCCCTGACGGGCCGGGCGCCGCCGGCCGCCCCCCCGGCGGTGTAGAAGGGGGCCATGGGGCCGCCGGACACCGAGCTCGTCGCCCGCGTCCTCGCCAGCGACGACCGCCGCGCCTACGCGGAGCTCGTGCGCCGCCACCAGTCGGCGGTGCGCGGGCTCCTGCGGCGCCTCTGCGCCGGCGACGCGGCCCAGGCCGACGACCTGGCGCAGGAGACCTTCCTGCGCGCCTACCGGTCCCTGAGGAGCTGGCGCGGCGGCGGACGCCTCTCCACCTGGCTCTACCGGATCGCGTGGAACGGCTGGGCCAGCCAGGCCCGCCGCCAGCGCCTGCCCGAGCTCCCCGCGCCCGCCCCGGCGCGCGATGCGGCCGACGCCGCCATCGACCGGCACGACCTGGCGCGGGCCATGGCGAGCCTGCGCGCCGACGAGCGGGCCGCCCTGGCGCTGGCCTACGGGCAGGACGTGACCCACGAGGAGGCGGCGGCCATCCTCGACTGCCCGGTGGGGACGCTCAAGACCAACATCCTGCGCGGCAAGGAGAAGCTGCGCCGCATGCTCGTGCCCCAGGGCGCGGGAGGGACGCCATGACCATCGATCCGGACCGGCTCGACGACCTGCTGGCCGACGCGCCCTACCTCGACGACGGCGGCTTCACCGTGCGTGTCTTGGAGGGGCTGCCGCCGCGCCGCCGCGACCCGCGCCCCTGGGCGCTGGGGGTCGCGGCCGCGGCGGCGGGCGTGACGGCGCTGCTGGTGCTGCCC
>JAJYAW010000086.1 GCA_021779335.1 Myxococcales bacterium
CGCCCGCAGCGCCTCGGCGGCGCCCGCCGCGGCCCGGAACGGCCCGAGGTCGTCGTCGAGCGCCAGGCACCCGCGGAGCTGGCCGGCCGCCTCGCGGGCCTCGGCCGCCGAGGGACGCCCGCTCCCCAGGGCCCTGAAGAGGAGCCCGCCCGGCCCCTCGGTCACCTCGGCCCGGACCACCCGGCCGGTCGAGAGGCGCAGCGGGCGAGCCAGGACGCGCCGCCCCGCGTCGTACTGCCACGGCGCCAGGTCGTACCACCCGTGGCTGCGGACGGTGAGGTCGAGATCGAACGGCTCGGGCACTCGCATGATGGCCCCGGGTGGGGGGTTGCCCCCTCGCGCCAGCGGTGAGGAGATCCAGGGCGACAGGTACCACGCTTCGAGAACCCAGAGCGCGAGGAGCATCGTCATGGTGGTCGAGCGAGACGCAGCGGAGATCGAGGTGCTGGAAGGCGACGAGGGCGCCCCCGAGGTCGGACGGCACCGCGACGTGGGGCGCGAGATGCTGGAGACGCCCCTCTCCGAGCTCCGGCGCTCGCCGGCGGTCACGGTGGCGCCCGAGGCCACGGTGGCGCGGGCCGCCGAGCTCATGCGCAAGAAGAAGGTGGGCGTGCTGCTGGTGAAGAAGGGCGCCCGGCTGCTCGGCCTCTTCAGCGAGCGGGACCTGGTCCGCCGCGCCATGGAGGCCAAGGGCTGGGGGCGCGCCCCGGTGAAGAAGTTCATGACGGCGTCGCCGGAGACGCTCCGCCTCTCCGACCCGGTGGCCTACGCGCTCAACAAGATGAGCGTGCAGCGCTACCCGCACGTGGCGCTGGTGGACCGGGCCGGCAAGCCGGCCGGGGTCATCTCGGTCCGCGACATCGTCGACTTCATCGTCGAGCTCTGCCCGGAGGAGATCCTCAACCTGCCGTCGCAGCCGTCGCTGGCGGAGCACCCCACGGTGGACGGCGACTGACGGCGGGCCGCGGCGGCGGGGCGGGCGCTAGGCGCTCGCCTCGTTCACGCCGTGGCACTTCTTGTACTTCTTGCCCGAGCCGCACGGGCACGGGTCGTTGCGCCCGACCCTGGGCGTCTGGCGCACCACCGTCTCCTGCTTGGGCCTGGGCGCCTCGCCCTCGCCCGCCGACTCGGCGTGCGTCTCGGTGAGCCGCTGCATGGCGCGGCGCTGGGCCGAGAGCCGCTTGGCCTCGATCTCGGCGGCGCTCTCCTGCTTGACGAGCTGGAGCCGCAGCACGTTGCCGATGACCGCGCCCTTGATGCGCCAGGTCATGGCCACGAACATCTCGTAGCCCTCCTTCTTGTACTCCTGCTTGGGATCCTTCTGGCCGTAGCCGCGCAGGCCGATCCCCTGGCGCAGGTGGTCCATCGAGAGCAGGTGGTCCTTCCACATCTGGTCGATGGCCTGCAGGTAGAGCCACTGCTCGTAGCGGCGCAGCACCGACACGCCGTCGTCGCCGGTGCCGAGCTCGGCCTCCTTGGCGGCGTAGGCCTTCTGCACCACCGAGAAGACCTGCTCCTCGATGGCCTGGCGGGCCTCCGCGGCCCGGCCGGCCGGCTGGGCGAACTTCATGTCGACGCCGAACTGCTCCTTCACCAGCGCCGTCAGGCCGTCCAGGTTCCAGTCGCCCAGGTTGGGCGGGCAGGCGCCGCCCACCATGTCGATGACCAGGTCCTCCAGCAGGTCGAGCATGTGCTCGCGCTGGTCCTGGAGGGTCCAGACCTTCTCCCGGCGGGTCTTGGTGTGGGTCTTCGGGTCCTCGTCGTACTCGACCACCGGCACGCCGGCGCCGAAGCCCAGCACCATGCGGCGCAGCGCGTAGATGGAGCGGCGCTGCTGGTTCATCACGTCGTCGTACTCGAGCAGGTTCTTGCGGATGTCGAAGTTGTGGGCCTCGACCTTCTTCTGGGCGCCCTCGATGGACTTGGTGAGCCAGGGGTGCTCGATCTGCTCCCCCGGCTTCATGCCCATGCGCTCCATGAGCCCGGAGATGCGGTCCGAGCCGAAGATGCGCATCAGCTCGTCCTCCAGCGACAGGTAGAAGATGGACGAGCCGGGATCGCCCTGGCGGCCGGCGCGGCCGCGCAGCTGGTTGTCGATGCGGCGCGACTCGTGCCGCTCGGTGCCCACGATGTGGAGGCCGCCCAGGGCCACCACCGCCTCGTGCTCCCTGGCGCACTGCGCCTTGAGCTCGCCGACGCGCCGCTCCAGCCCGGCGGCCCACTCGGCGCGGCGCGCCTCGAAGGCGGCCTGCTCCTCGCCGTCCATGGGGGCGTCCGGCTCGGGGCCGAGCTCGTGCTTGGCCATCATCTCCGGGTTGCCGCCCAGCAGGATGTCGGTGCCGCGGCCGGCCATGTTGGTGGAGATGGTGACCGAGCCCTGGCGGCCGGCCTGCGCCACGATGTCGGCCTCGCGGGCGTGCTGCTTGGCGTTGAGGACGTTGTGGGCCAGGCCGCGCCGCTTCAGCAGCGCCGAGACCACCTCGCTCTTGGCCACCGAGACCGTGCCCACCAGCACCGGCTGGCCCTTCTTGGAGCGCGCCGCGATCTCGTCGCAGAGGGCCTCGAACTTCTCGCCCTCGGTCTTGTAGACCACGTCCTCGGCGTCCTTGCGGATGTTCACCTGGTTGGTGGGGATGACCACCACGTCCAGGTTGTAGGTCTTGGCGAACTCCTCCGCCTCGGTGTCGGCCGTGCCGGTCATGCCGGACAGCTTGGAGTACATGCGGAAGTAGTTCTGGAACGAGACGGTGGCCAGGGTCTGGTTCTCGTTCTCGATCTTGACGCCCTCCTTGGCCTCCACCGCCTGGTGCAGCCCATCGGACCAGCGCCGGCCCGGCATGAGGCGGCCGGTGAACTCGTCGACGATGATGACCTCCCCCTCCTTGACCACGTAGTCCACCTCGTTGCGGTAGAGGTGGTGGGCGCGCAGCGCCTGCTCCACGTGGTGCAGGGTCTCGATGGACTCCGGGTCGTAGAGGTTCTTGACGCCGAGCTTGCGCTCGATCTTCTCCACGCCCGCGTCGGTCATGACGATGGTGCGGGCCTTCTCGTCGACGGTGAAGTCGGCGTCCCGGATCATCGAGGGGATGACCTTGTTGACGTCGAGGTAGAGGGCGGAGGACTCGTCGGAGGGGCCCGAGATGATGAGCGGGGTGCGGGCCTCGTCGATGAGGATGGAGTCGACCTCGTCGACGATGGCGAAGTTGAGCTCCCGCTGCACGTAGTCCTGCAGCCGGAACTTCATGTTGTCGCGCAGGTAGTCGAAGCCGAACTCGTTGTTCTGGCCGTAGGTGATGTCGCTGCCGTAGGCGACCTGGCGCTCCTGGTCGGTCAGGCCGTGCACGATGACGCCGGTGGTGAGGCCGCAGAACCGGTAGAGCCGCCCCATCCACTCGGAGTCGCGGCGGGCCAGGTAGTCGTTGACGGTCACCACGTGGACGCCGCGCCCGGAGAGGGCGTTGAGCACGCAGGGCAGCGTGGCCACCAGGGTCTTGCCCTCGCCGGTCTTCATCTCGGCGATGCGGCCGGAGTGGAGCACCGCCCCGCCGATGAGCTGGACGTCGAAGTGACGCATGCCGAGGGCGCGCACGCCCGCCTCGCGCACCAGGGCGAAGGCCTCGGGCAGCAGGTCCTCCAGGGTGCGGCCGTTCTGGACCTCCTGCTTCCACTGCGCCGTCAGGCGCGGGAAGTCGGCGTCGCCCAGGGCCTTCATGCGCGGCTCGAGCTCGTTGATGCGCGCCACCAGGGGGCGGATCTTCTTGAGCTCGCGGTCGTTCTTGGTGCCGAGCACCTTCTTCAGGACGTAGTCGTACATGGCAGGCTGGGGCCTCTCGAAGGGGGCGCAAAGCTACATGGTTTCGGGTGCGCCGTGCCACCCCAATAACCATCCGGGGGGGCCCGTCAACCTTGCGTTTTTTGGCGAGGTGCCCGCGGCTCCCGTAGAGTTGAACCGTGGCCACCCGCCGGCTCTTCCTGTCGATGCTCGCCCTGGCCCTGTCGGCCTGCGCGGGCCCGGCCCTCTCGGTGCGCGGCGCCCTGGCGCAGAGCGACCTGCAGGCCCGGCTGGCCGCCCGCGGCGCCAGCCTGCTCGGCCAGGGGCGCGAGCGCTTCCAGGTGGCCGGGCAGGTCTTCAACGGCGACTGCTCCGGCTTCGTGGAGGCCGTCTACGCGCTCGAGGGGATCCAGCTCCGGCGCATCCTGCAGGCGGCCGCGCCGCGGGAGACCTCGGCGGTGGCGGCGGCCTGGACGGCCGCCGCGCGCTACGGGCGGCGCTGGCGCGGCGGCGCCTGGCCCTCCCCGGGCGACCTGGTCTTCTTCGACGACACCTGGGACCGGAACGGCGACGGCCGGCGCGACGACCCGCTCACGCACGTCGGGCTGGTGGAGTGGGTGGACGTGGACGGCACGGTCACCTTCCTGCACCGGGGCGGCCACGGGGTGACGCGCGGCCAGCTCAACCTGCGCCGACCGGACCGGTCGCGCGCGGAGGACGGGCGCCCGCTCAACAGCTTCCTGCGGGCGCGCGCCTCGACCTCGGACACCGGCCCGGCGCTGGCCGGGCAGCTCTTCGCCGGGTTCGGCCGCATCGGCGTCGAGGGGGCGGCCGGGCCCTGACCGCGGCCCCACCGCCGCTGCACGCGCGGCCGGGGCCGCTCCCGCCGGGCCAGGCCGGAGGCGCCGCGGCGGCCAGGGTCCCGGACGGCAGGCCGTTCATGGCGGAGCGGCTCGCGCTCATGAAGGGAGGGACCTCGGCCTGGCAGGACTACGGATCCAGGAAGCCGGAGTCCGGCCAGGTGGAGCAGAAGGTCGCTACCTAGAAGGTCGCCTACCTGGAGCGGGTCGGCGACCTGATCATCGGCGCCGGCGCCTGCGAGCAGGCCGGCGCGCCGCGCTACTCGAGGATGAACTTGCGCGGGTTCTCGGGGACGCCGTTCACCCGCACCTCGTAGTGCAGGTGCGGCCCGGTGGACTTGCCGGTGTTGCCCACCGCGGCCACCTTCTCGCCGCGCTTCACCCGGTCGCCCAGCTTCACGAAGATCTCCGAGAGGTGGCCGTAGCGGGTCTTGACGCCGTAGCCGTGGTCGATGACCAGCACCTTGCCGTAGCCGCCCTCGACGCCGTTGAAGACCACCACGCCGTCGGAGGGGGCCTGCACCGGCTGGCCGTGCGGCGAGGCGATGTCGAGCCCCTCGTGCATCTGCCGGTCGGCCGAGTACGGGTCGAGCCGGGTCCCGAAGTCCGAGGTCACCCAGCCGCGCACGGGCCAGATGGACGGGGTCGAGGCCAGCAGGGAGCGCTGGTCGTCGAAGTACTCCTGCAGCTCCTGCAGGCTCTGCTCCTGGCGGGACGCCTCGGTCTCCAGCGAGCCGAGCCGCCCCGGGAGGCCCGTGAAGTTCTGCTCGGCGGCGGGGGCTGGGCCGGCGGGCAGGACGTCGGGGCCCGGCGACCCGACGGGGCCGATGGCCAGGTTGCGCTCCGGGTCCTGCAGCGACGTCACGGCCGTGCGGAGCTTGGCGTCGAACCGCTCCACCCGGTCCAGCGTCGCGGAGATGTGGGCCACCTTCTCCTGCACCAGCAGCACCTGGCTGCGGAGCTGGGCGTTCTCCTCCTTGAGGACGGAGTTCTCGCCGGAGGCGCCCAGGAGGGTGACGTAGTGGCCGATGGTGAGGAGCGCCACCAGCCCGAGGCCGAGGCCGCCCCAGCTCAGGTTCTGGAGCCAGCGCCGGGGCACCCGGAACTTGCGCACGGCCTGGCTGTGGTCGGAGACCACGATGACCGTGAAGATCTGGGACTTGGGCGCTTCTGCCATCCTGATGGGGCTCCGGACAGGGAGAGGACAAGGCCCGGCGGACGGCGACCGGGCATGCAGGTGCACCGGTAGCAGGACCCGGCGAAGGGTGTCAAGGAAGTGCACGGCCTCGCGGTCCTGGCCAGGTTCCCCTCTTCGGGGCACACCCGGGCGTCATGGCGTCATGGCGTCATGGCACGTGGCGTCGTGGCGTCGTGGCGTCGTGGCGTCGTGACGTCGTGACGTCGTGACGTCGTGGCGTCGTGACGTCGTGGCGTCGTGACGTCGTGACGTCGTGGCGTCGTGACGTCGTGACGTCGTGGCGGATCAGGGGTCGTGGAGCCGGACCACCGCGACGGTGATGTTGTCGTCGCCGCCGCGGTCGTTGGCGAGATCGACCAGCTTCTCCACCGCCGCCACCCCGTGCTCCTCGACGATGGTCAGGATCTCCTGGTCCTCCACCATGTTGGAGAGGCCGTCGCAGCAGATCACCAGCGTGTCGCCGCCCTCGAGCTCGAGCCCCATCAGGTCGACCACCACGTTGCGCTCGAAGCCGACCGAGCGGGTGATGATGTTCTTGAAGCGGGAGTTCCTGGCCTCCTCGGCGCTGATGGCGCCGATGCGGAGTTGCTCGGCCACCAGGGAGTGGTCCTGGGTGACCTGGTAGATGTGGCCGCCCCGCAGCAGGTAGGCTCGGCTGTCGCCCACATGGGCGACGAAGGCGGCGCGGCCGTCCACCAGGGCGGCGGTGGTGGTGGTCCCCATCCCCGCCAGCTCCGGGTCGGCCAGGGCGGCCTCGAAGATCACGGCGCTGGCCCGCTCCACCGCGTGGCCCAGGAGGTCCGGCAGCGGGTTCTCCTCGCCCTCCACGCCCGAGCCGAAGAGCGCCGGCTCGTCGACCTTGGCGGCCTGGAGCTCCTTGCGGATGGTCTCGACCGCCAGGCGCGAGGCCGTGGCGCCGCCGGCGTGGCCGCCCATGCCGTCGGCGATCACGAACAGGCCGAGGTCCGCGTCGATGAGGAGCGCGTCCTCGTTGTGATCGCGCCGCTGCCCGACGTCGGTCAGGCCACGGACTTCGATGCGCAGGGGCGGAGCCGCCACGTCGGGCACGTTACCCTCGCCATCCCGGGGGGGTCAACGCAACTCCGCCTTTCGACGGCGGTTCTGGCGCACGGCGCCTCGCCGGCCCCCGACTCGCCGTGCGGTGCTCGCCTCGCCGTGCGGTGCTCGCCTCGCCGTGCGGTGCTCGCCTCGCCGTGTGGTCGCCCCGGCGCACCTCCACGTCGCTCGTCACCTCGGCGCGGCCGCCACCCGGGCCGCCGCCCGGCCGCCCACGCCGCGCCGGCCCTGGGTCGGCTGCGGCTGGGACGCAGCGTGGGCCGCGTCGATGAGCGCCCCGGCGTGCTCCAGCGCGGCGGCGGTCACCGTGGCCCCGGCCATCATCCGGGCCACCTCCTGGCGCCGCGCCTCGCCGGCGTCGAGGGGCATCACCTCGGAGGTGGTGCGGCCGCCGGCCACCCGCTTCTGGACCCGGTGGTGCCGATCGGCGAAGGCGGCGATCTGCGGGAGGTGGGTGATGCAGACCACCTGGCGGCCGCGCGAGACCTCGGCCAGCACCCGCCCCATCGCCTCGGCCACCGCGCCGCCGATGCCGGAGTCCACCTCGTCGAAGACGTAGGTGAGCACCGGATCGCGCCGCGCCAGCGTCCGCTTCACCGCCAGCAGGATGCGTGAGAGCTCGCCGCCGGAGGCGATGCGGCTGAGCGGCCGCGGCGGCTCGCCAGGGTTGGGGGCGAGGAGGAACTCGCCTCGCTCGGCCCCCTCCGCCCCGAGCACCGCCCCGGCGATCTCCACGCCGCCCTCCGGCGGTGAGAAGGCCACCTCGAGCCGGCAGCGGGCCATGGCGAGGCCGGAGAGCTCCTGCTGCACCGCCTCCGAGAAGGCGCGGGCCGCCTTGCGCCTGGCCCGAGACAGCAGCCCCGCCAGCGTGGCCGCCTCGGCGCCGGCCGCCTCGATGAGGGGAGCCAGGGCCGCCAGCCGCTCGCCGCCGCCGGCCAGCGCCGCCAGCTCCTCGGCCATCGAGGCCCGGCGGGCCAGCGCCCCCTCCAGCGAGCCGCCGTGCTTGCGGGCCAGCGCCTTCAAGGCCTCGAGCCGCTCCTCCAGCAGCCCGAGCCGCTCCGGGTCGCCGCCCACCAGGTCGGCGTAGCGCGACAGCTCCCGCCCCGCCTCGTCGAGCTCGATGGCCGCCGAGCGGAGCAGCTCCAGCGGCGGCCCGAGGCGGGGATCGAGCGCTGCGGCGTCGGCCAGGGCGCGCACCGCCTGCCCCACCCGATCGCTCGCGGCGCCGTCTTCGCCGTAGACCAGCGCCTCGGCGGCGCGGGCCGCCTCGCGGAGCCGCTCGGCGCTGGCCAGCACCCTGCGCTCGCCGTCCAGGGCGGCGTCCTCGCCCGGCCTCGGGTCCACGCCGTCCAGCTCCCGGAGCTGGAAGGCCAGGTAGTCGGCGCGCCGCGCCCGCTCTGCGTCGTCGCGCAGCAGGCCGTCGCGCTCGCGGGTGAGGGCCGAGAGGGCGGCGAAGGCCTCCCGGTAGCGGGCCAGCAGCGGCGCCGCCGGCCCGCGCTCGGCGGGGGCATCGGTGCCGGCGAAGGCGTCGAGGAGCGCGAGGTGGGTGGCCTCGTCGAGGAGCGAGACGTGCTCGTGCTGGCCGGAGATGTCGACCACGCCCCGCAGCGCCTCGGCCAGCACCGAGGCGGTGACGAGGGCGCCGTTGACGTAGGCCCGGCCCCGGCCGCCGCGCGCCGCCACGCGTCGCACCAGGAGGTCCGCGGTGGGGGGCGTCGGCCCGGCCCGGCCCGCCTCGGCCTGGACCACGCCGCCGGGCTTCCCGGCCGGGCGCGCCGCCTGGCCCTCCTCCCCGCCCGCCGCCGCTCGCGGCACGCCAGCCGCCTCCAGGCGGGAGAAGACCGGGTGGTCGGACGGCAGCTCGAAGAGCGCCTCCACGACCGCCTCCTCGGCGCCGTCGCGCAGCACGTCGGCGCTCATTCGGCCGCCCAGCACGAGGTGGAGGGCGTTCACCAGGATCGACTTGCCAGCGCCCGTCTCGCCGGTGAGGACGTTCAGCCCGGGGCCGAACTCCACCTCGACCGCGTCGACGATCGCGAAGCCCGAGATGCGCAGGGTCGTGAGCATGGGGAGGATGCTGCCACCACCCCCTGACACTGTGCAAGTTTT
>JAJYAW010000087.1 GCA_021779335.1 Myxococcales bacterium
CGCGCACCACGGCCGCCAGCAGCGGCGCCACCAGCGCGAACGGCTCGGGGGCGCCGCGCGCGTCGAGCCGCGCCTCGAGCCGCAGCCCGTCGCCGAGCTCGGCCTCGAGCTGGTAGCGGTCCGAGCGGCGCTCCAGGGTGAGCGAGAAGCCGGGGCCGGCGAAGGTGGTGCGGGCGCCGGCGCCGGGCCGCTCCCCGACGCGGGCGTTCAGCCCCGGCAGGCCGGAGACGACCCGGTCCCAGCGCACCTCGCCGCCGGCGCGCTCCACCACCCAGAGCGAGGCGCCCGCCACCGCGCCGGCGTCGAGCACGGAGGCCACCACCAGGTGGACCGGCGAGACCAGCACCACCCGCTGCCAGCGCTTGGTGCGGGCGGCGTGGCGGACCGAGGCGAGCAGCCCCTCCGGCGCCAGCGCCGAGAGGTCGACGCGGCCGAGCGCGCCGGCGTAGGCGCCGAGGCGCGGCCCGGTGGGGCCGAGCGCGTCGGCCGGTGCGCGCTGGAGCGCTCGCGGCTGGGGGTCCACGCCGAGGAGTCTCGGCCCGAAGGGCCGCGCGGGCAAGGCGGCCGGCGGCTAGATCGTCTGCTGGCCGGCGGCGGCCAGCCCCACCGGGGCGCGGGCGCGGTCGCTCGCGGTCTCCTCGGAGGCCTGGACGACGCGGTGGCAGGTGGGGTCGGAGAGGACGCGCTTCACCAGGGCCTGGTTGAGCGCGTGGCCGCTCTTCACCGCGGTGAGCGCCCCGAGCACCGGCAGGCCGAGGAGCGCCAGGTCGCCGATGGCGTCGAGCACCTTGTGGCGCGCGAACTCGTCGGGGAAGCGCAGCCCCTCCGGGTTCATGATGGAGAACTCCTCCAGCACGATGGCGTTCTCCAGGCTGCCGCCCAGCGCCAGCCCCATCGACTGCATGTGCTCCACGTCCTTGCGGAAGCAGAAGGTGCGGGCCCGCGCCACCTCGCGCTCGAAGGTCCGGTCGTTGACCGTCACCTCGAACCCCTGGTCGGTGATGAGCGGGTGCTCGAAGTCGGCGGTGAACTTGACGGAGAAGCCGTCGGCCGGCTCCAGCCGCGCCAGCTTGTCGCCCTCGCGGACCTCCACCGGCGCGGTGATCAGGACGAAGCGCTTGCCCGCCCGCTGCTCCCGCGCGCCCGCCTCGTTGACGAGGCAGACGAAGGGGGCGGCCGAGCCGTCCATGATGGGGATCTCGGGGCCGTCCACCTCGACGCGGCAGTTGTCGATGCCCATGCCGAGCAGGGCCGACATGACGTGCTCGATGGTGGAGACGCGGGCGGCGCCGGCGGCGATGGAGGTGGAGAGCCGGGTGTCCACCACCAGGTCGTGGCGGGCCGGGATCTCGACGCCCAGGTCCATGCGCACGAAGGTGATGCCGGCGTCGGCCGGGGCCGGCGCGAGCGTGAGGTTGACCGGCGCGCCCGAGTGCAGGCCGACGCCCGTGCAGCTCACCCGCCTCGACACCGTCCGCTGCTTCCAGTAAGCCATCTTCCGATCGTCTCCGATGAGGGGCATCCCCGGCTGCTCCCGGTCACCTGCGCATAGGCAAGCCACATGCCACGGGACGCGGGCCGGCCCCCCTCGTTCTGGGCGGGGGATCATGACGCAAGCGGTCATGATCAGGATGATTTTTTAGATGGCAGACGGTGCGTCGAGGACCGCGGCCTTCCGCCTCCGTCGGAACCCCTGACAGCTTCCCAGGGAACCATGACAGCCGTGTCGTGGATCCCACGGCCCGGTCGAGCCGGCCGGGCGGCCGCCATCCCTCCTTGGGGGCCCCGGTCTCCCCCAGCCCTGGAGGACCGGCCCGGCCCTCCCAGGTGGTAGAGACCTGGCGTGTTCATCCCGCTCCGAGACGACAACCGCGCCGAGCGCCGGCCCATCGTCACCTGGCTCCTCGTGGCGGCCAACCTGGCGGCCTTCGCCTGGCAGCTCTCGGCCGGCGCGCGCTCCATCCAGGTGGGCGGCGCCATCCCCTACGAGCTGCTCACCTTCCAGGACATCGCCGAGCGGGACCTGGTGCCGCCGCCCTTCACCGTCTTCACCAGCATGTTCCTGCACGCCGGCCTCTGGCACGTGGCCGGCAACATGCTCTTCCTCTGGATCTTCGGGAACAACGTGGAGGACGCGCTGGGGCGGCTGCGCTTCCTCGCCTTCTACCTGACGGCCGGCGTGGCGGCGGCGCTGACGCAGGCGCTGGCCACCACCGTGCAGGCCGCGGCGCTGGATGGCGCCGGCGCCGCCGCGCTCCTCTCGGTGCCCATGGTGGGCGCGAGCGGCGCCATCGCGGGCGTGCTGGCCGCCTACCTGGTGCTCTTCCCGCGGGCGCGCGTGCAGACGCTGGTCGTCCTCTTCCTGATCTACCTGCCGGCCTGGCTCTTCATCGGCCTCTGGTTCCTGGGGCAGGTGGTGGCGGTGCTCGCCGGCGGCCAGGCGGGGGTGGCGGTCTTCGCCCACGTGGGCGGCTTCCTGGCCGGGCTGGCGCTGGTGCGGACGCTGGGCCGGCGGGCCGGGTGGCGGCGGCGCTACAGCAGCTCGCCCTGACCGCCCCGCGGCCGGCTCCGCCCCAGGTGCGCGTAGGCCGCCGGCAGCGCGGTCCGCCCGCGCGGCGTGCGCGCCAGGTACCCCTCGCGCACCAGGAACGGCTCGTAGACGTCCTCGATGGTGCCGCCCTCCTCGCCCACCGCCGCCGCCACCGCGTCGATGCCCACCGGGCCGCCGCCGAAGGTGTCGAGGATGGCGGCCAGGATGCGCCGGTCCATGGCGTCGAGCCCCTTCTCGTCCACGCCGAGGCGGGTGAGCGTCCGGTCCACGATCTCGCGCGTCAGCGTGCCGTCGCCCTCGACCTCGGCGAAGTCGCGGGCCCGCTGCAGCAGCCGGATGGCGATGCGCGGCGTGCCGCGGGCGCGGGCCGCCAGGTTGCCGAGGCCGGCGGCCTCGGTGGGGAGCGCGAGCTTGGCGGCGGCGCGGCGGGCGATCTCCTCCAGCTCGGCGGCGGCGTAGTAGTCGAGCCGCTCCTGGATGGGGAAGCGATCCCTGAGCGGCGCCGCCAGCAGCCCGGTGCGGGTGGTGGCGCCGATGAGCGTGAAGCGCTCCAGCTTCATCTCCATGGTCTGCGCCCCGATGCCGGCGCCCAGCACCACGTCGAAGCGGAAGTCCTCCATGGCCGGGTAGAGCGCCTCCTCCACCGCCGGCGCCAGCCGGTGGATCTCGTCGATGAAGAGGATGTCGCGGGGGGCCAGCGCGGTGAGCAGGCCGGCCAGGTCGCCCTTCTTCACCAGCGCCGGGCCGCTCGTCACGTGGAGCGCCACGCCGAGCTCGCGCGCCAGGATGTGCGCCATGGAGGTCTTGCCCAGGCCGGGCGGGCCGGAGAGGAGCACGTGGTCCAGGGCCTCGCCGCGCCGCCGCGCCGCCTGGGCGTAGACCTTGACGTTCTCGACGATCTTCTCCTGCCCGACGTACTCGCCGAAGGTGGCGGGCCGGAGCGACTGCTCCAGCTTCTCCTCGCCGTCCAGGGCCTTCGGGCTCACCGGCCGCACCGTCATGGCTCGCTACCCCCGCATCGCCTTCAGGGCCTCGCGCAGCAGCTCGTCGAGCCCCTTCCCCTCGCTCCGCTCCCGCAGCGCCTCGGCCACCTGCTCGGCCTGGGCCGGCTTGTAGCCCAGGTTGACGAGCGCCGTGGCGAGCTGCTCCAGCGGGCCGCCCGGCGCCAAGGCCGCGGCCGGCCCGGCGGCGCGGGCCAGCGCCACCAGCTTGTCCCGGAGCTCCACCACCAGCCGCTCGGCGGTCTTCTTGCCCACCCCGGGCACCTTGGTGAGCCGGGCCACGTCGCCCTGGGCCACCGCCTGGGCCAGGTGGCGCGGCTCGATGCCGGAGAGGATGTTCTGGGCGGCGCGCGGCCCCACCCCCTTCACGTCGAGCAGGGCGCGGAAGACGTCCTCCTCCTCGGCGGTGGCGAAGCCGAAGAGGTCGAGGGCGTCCTGCCGGAGGTGCGTCATGATGCGCAGCGAGGCCTGCTCGCCGCGCGCCGGCAGCGCCAGCAGCGAGGCGGCCGAGAGGTGGACCAGGTAGCCCACGCCGTGCACGTCGAGGACGGCGGTGTCCTCGCCCTTCTCCAGGACGAGGCCGGTCAGGCGGGCGATCACGGGTGGCTCCGGTGGTCGCGCCGGGCCGGCCTCAGGCGCGAGAGCGCCCGGGCCGCGGCGGCGCGCGGGCTGGTGGCGGACGCGGCGAGGGGGCGGCGCGCCAGGTGGCAGACGGCCAGCGCGATGGCGTCGGCCTCGTCGGAGAGCGAGGCGGCCACGCCGAGCAGCGCCCGGGCCGTCCGGACCATCTGATCCTTGCCGGCGCGGCCGGACCCGGTGAAGGCCAGCTTCACCGCCGACGGCGCGTACTCGTGGACCGGCAGCCCAGCGCGGGCCGCCACCGCCAGCGCCACCCCTCGCGCCTGGCCGAGCACCAGCGCCGACCGCGGCGACGCCCCGGAGAAGACCTGCTCCACCGCCACCTCCTCCGGCCGGGCCCTGGCCACGACGCGCTCCAGGCCGGTCAGGAGGAGGCCGAGCCGCTCGGCCATGGGGCGCTCGCCCGGCACCAGCACGCCGGACTCCAGCACCCGGAGCCGCCCGCCCTCCCGCGCCACCACGCCGTAGCCGCACCGGCGCGAGCCGGGGTCGATGCCGAGGACGATCACGCGCGGCATGGTAGCAGACCCTGAACGGGGATGCAGTGTGGTCGCGCCGACGGCGGCCTCGCCGCCGGTCCGCCGCGCGCCGCCACCCCGCGCCTACAGCTGGATCTGCGCCCCCAGCTCGACCACCCGGTTGGGCGGCAGGCCGAAGAAGGTGCTGGCGGTGGCGGCGTTGCGCGACATGACGATGAAGATCTTCTTGCGCCAGGTGGCCAGGGACGAGGCGCCGGTGGCGAGCAGGGTCTCCCGGCCCAGGTAGTAGGTGGTGTCCATCGGGTCGAAGAGGATGCGCGGCGACGGCGGCGGCAGCGCCCGCAGCCCCTCCAGCAGCGCCGGGATGTTGGGCTGCTCCATGAAGCCGAAGTGGGCGATGACCTGGAAGAACCCGTCGCCGAGCTCGCGCGCCACCACCCGCTCGCCCTCCGGGACGGCCGGGATCTCCTCGGAGAGGATGGAGACGAAGATGACCCGCTGGTGGAGCACCTTGTTGTGCTTGAGGTGGTGCAGCAGCACCGGCGGGGCGCTGCCCACGTTGGAGGTCATGAAGACCGCCGTCCCGGGCACGCGCACCGGCTTGCGCCGGGCCACGTCCTGCAGGAAGAGGTCGAGCGGCAGGCCGGTGTCCTGGAGCATCTGCGCCAGCACCGCGCGGCCGCGCTTCCAGGTGGACATGAGCGCGAACCCGGCCAGGGCCACCATGATGGGGAACCAGCCGCCCTGCTCGATCTTCACCACGTTGGCCAGGAAGAAGGAGAGGTCGGCGGCGAGGAAGAGCACGGTGAGCGGCCAGGCGTGCCAGCGCGGCCAGCGCCACAGGTCGCGCATGACGCGGTGGAAGAGGAGCGTGGTGATGCTCATGGTGCCGGTGACGGCGATGCCGTAGGCGGCGGCCAGGTCGGAGGAGCTGCGGAACCCGAGCACCAGCGCGATGCAGGAGGCGCCGATGAGCCAGTTCACCTCCGGGATGTAGATCTGGCCGATCTCGGTGCGGGAGGTGTGGCGCACGGTGACGCGCGGCGAGTAGCCGAGCTGCACGGCCTGGTGGGTGAGCGAGAAGGCGCCGGAGATGAGCGCCTGCGAGGCCACGATGGCGGCGGCGGTGGCCAGGCCGATCATCGGGTAGAGGGCCCACTCCGGGCAGAGCAGGTAGAAGGGGCTCTCCCGCGCCGTCGGGTCGCGCAGCAGGAGCGCGCCCTGCCCGAAGTAGTTGAGCAGCAGGGCCGGCATGGCCACGCCGAGCCAGGCCAGCCGGATGGGCCGCTTTCCGAAGTGGCCCATGTCGGCGTAGAGCGCCTCGCCGCCGGTGATGCAGAGGACCACCGCGCCCAGCACCAGGAAGCCGTGCACCCCGTTGGCCCTGAAGAAGCGCAGCCCCTCCAGCGGCGAGAGGGCCCGCAGCACCGACGGGTCGCGCAGGATGCCGCCCAGGCCGAGCGCGCCGATGGCGACGAACCAGACCAGCATGACCGGCCCGAAGACGGCCCCCACCGTGGCGGTGCCCCGGCGCTGGATGAGGAAGAGGCCGCCCAGGATGAGGATGCTGGCCGGCACCACCGCCCGGGCCAGCGAGGGCGCGGCCACCGCCACGCCCTCCACCGCGCCCAGCACGGTGATGGCGGGCGTGATGACGCCGTCGCCGTAGAGCAGCGCCGCGCCGAAGATGCCGAGCAGCAGGAGCACCTGGCGCCCCCGCCTGTCCGGGTCCCGGCGCGACACCAGCGCCTGCAGCGCCAGGATGCCCCCCTCGCCGCGGTTGTCGGCCCGCATCACGAAGGAGAGGTACTTGAAGGTCACCACGAAGGTGAGCGCCCAGAAGACGAGCGAGAGGACGCCCAGCACGTTGGCGGGCGTGGGGGCCATGCCGTGCGGCCCGGTGAAGCACTCCTTCATGGTGTAGAGCGGGCTGGTGCCGATGTCGCCGTAGACGACGCCGAGCGCGCCCAGGGCCAGCCCGGCCAGCGCCTTGCCGGTGGGCGGGGTCCGGTGCCCCGGGCCGTGCGGCTCGAGGTGCGGCTCCTGCCCGACGACCGGCAAGGCGCTCCGGGTCGCGATGGGGGCGGCGACCTCGCGGTCAGGCGGCTCGGTGGAGGTCATGGGCGCGGAAGGGCGCGAATCCAAGCACGATCGGCCGCCGTCGTCGAGCCCCGCGGCGCCGGGCCCTTGAGCGCCGGCCGGGAATCGGTCATGACACCAACCGTCGACATGCCCCCGCCCGCCACGCCACCCCTCCGGGGCGAGCTCTCCGCCCTGGCCCGGCTCGCCCTGCCGCTCGCGGCGGCGCAGGCCGGCCAGGCGCTCATGGGCGTGGTGGACACCGCCGTGGTGGGCCGCGCCGGCGCCGTCCAGATCGCCGGGGTCGGGCTCGGCAACGCCCTCTTCTTCTCCCTGGCGGTGCTCGGGATGGGCGTCATGATGGGGCTGGACCCGCTCATCGCCCAGGCCTTCGGCTCCGACGAACCGGCGCGGGCCCGGCGCCTCGCCTGGCAGGGGGTCTTCCTGGCGCTCCACGCCTCGGCCTGGCTGGCCGCGCCGATGCTCCTGCTCCCCTGGCTCCTCCAGCCGCTCGGCGTGGCGCCGGACGTGGCCCACGAGGCGGCCCGCTTCATCCTGTGGCGGCTCCCCGGCCTCCCCTTCCTGCTGCTGTACGTGGGCGGGCGCGCCTACCTGCAGGCGGCCGGGCTGACCCGCCCCATGGTCGTGGCCACCGTGCTGGCCAACCTGGTCAACGTGCCGCTCGACGTCCTGCTCGTGTTCGGCGGCGCCACCCTGCCGGCCTGGGCCGGGCCGCTCCGGCTGGTGCCCGCCATGGGCGGCGCGGGGGCGGCCGTCTCCAACAGCCTCTGCCTGGTGCTGCAGGGGGCCATCCTGGCCGCCGCCATCCTGCGCGTCCCGGCGGCGCCCCTCTCCGCCGCGGCGCGGCGCCAGGACCGGGCCGAGCTTTGGCGCGCCGCCCGGGTGGGGCTGCCCACCGGCCTCCACATGGTGGCCGAGGTCGGCTTCTTCTCGCTGGCCGGCTTCCTGGCCGCCCGGCTCGGCGCGGTGGCCATGGCCTCCCACCAGCTGGCGCTGTCCATCGCCAGCCTCTCCTTCACGGTGGCGCTCGGCATCGGCAACGCCGGGTCGGTCCGGGTCGGGCTCTTCGTCGGGGCGCGCGATCGGCTGGCCGCCCGGCACGCCGGCCTGACCGCCTTCGGCGCGGCGGCCGGCTTCATGGCCGCGTGCGGCCTGGGCTTCCTGCTCTTCCCGGGCGCCATCGCGCGGCTCATGACCGACGACCCGGCGGTGGCCGCGGCCGCCACCCCGCTCTTCCGGGTGGCCGCCCTCTTCCAGATCGCCGACGGCGTGCAGGCCTGCGGCGCCGGCGTGCTGCGCGGGGCGGGCGAGACCCGCTTCACCTTCCTGGCCAACCTGCTGGGCCACTGGCTGCTGGGGCTGCCCTCCATCCTGCTGCTCGGCTTCGGCCTGGGGCTGGGCGTGCTGGGGCTCTGGTGGGGCTTCGTGGTGGGGCTCTTCGCGGTGGCCGGCGCGGTGCTGTGGCGCTTCCTGCGGGTCTCCTCGCGCGAGATGGCCCCGCTGGCGGGCGCCGGACCGGGCTGACGCCTATACCCCCGGGCATGCTCGCCCCGCTCCCCGGCGCCGTCCCGCACGCCGAGCCGCTGGCCCGCCACCTCGCCGAGGCGGTGCGGGCGCGCGGGCCGGGCTACCGGCCGCGCACCCACCACCTCGAGGAGGGGCGGCCCCGCTACACCAACCGGCTCGTCCTGGAGCGGAGCCCCTACCTCCTGCAGCACGCCCACAACCCGGTCGACTGGTGGCCCTGGGGCGAGGAGGCCTTCGCGGAGGCGCGCCGCCTGGCGCGGCCGGTCTTCCTCTCGGTCGGCTACGCCACCTGCCACTGGTGCCACGTCATGGAGCTCGAGTCCTTCGAGGACGACGCCATCGCCCGGGTCCTGAACGGGCGCTACGTGGCCATCAAGGTGGACCGCGAGGAGCGGCCCGACGTGGACGCGCTCTACATGACGGCGGTGCAGCTCCTCACCGGCGGGGGCGGCTGGCCCATGAGCGTCTGGCTCACGCCGGACCGGGAGCCCTTCTTCGGCGGCACCTACTTCCCGCCGCGCGACGGGGCGCGCCCCGGCCTGCGCGGCTTCCTCTCCGTCCTGGAGGAGGTGGCGGCCCTCTACGGCGCCGAGGCGGACCGGATCCGCGCCGCCACCGGCTCGCTCACCGCGGCGGTGCGCGCGGCGCTGGCGCCGGCCAGCGGGCCCGCCG
>JAJYAW010000088.1 GCA_021779335.1 Myxococcales bacterium
CGCGAAACGTAGCTCGTGGCGACCAGGGTCAGGGCCATCAGCGAGAGGTTGTCCACCATCGGCAGCGCGCCGGGGGCGACGAACAGCTGCAGGATCGCCCCGAGCAGCAGGAGCCCGGCGACCAGCAGGGCGATGAGCTTCACCTCCGCCCGGGCCGTGGCCGCCGCGTTCTTGGGCGGGGCGACCGAGGGCTGCGAGGCGGCGACGGCGGTGGTCATGGCTCGAGTCTCCAGCCGGTGGCCAAACGAGCGACAGGTCCCTCGCTGCGCCTACCGGTGGTGCGCGGAGGGAACGCACGGGTTCGCGCTTCCATGCCTGGGATCACGGCTCCCCCGCGGGGGTTGGGCCGGGCGCGGCGCCGATCCGCGCCGCGTGAGCGGGCTGGGGCGCACGGGCGGTCGGCCCAGCGGGCTTCGGCCCGCCCGGCGCCGCCGCGTGCGGCGACGCGGGTCCGGCGGGGGCCTGCGGGACCAGCTTCATGCCGCACTTCGGGCAGCGGGCCGCGGGGTCCGAGGTCACGAACTCCGGGTGCATGGGGCAGGTGTAGAGGCCCGCGGCCCGGGGAGGGGCGGCCGGGCCGGCGTTGAAGCCCTCCACGGCGGCGCGCAGCCGGCTCTCCGAGTCGAGCATGAAGTTGGCGGTGGTGACGACCCGCTCCCCGGCGGCCAGCCCCTCCAGGATGGCGACGCGCCCGTGGCCGGACCAGCCGGCCTCGACGGCGCGCGGCTCGAACCGGCCTCCGCCGCGATCCACGAAGACGTACTGGTGCTCGCCGGTGTCGACGAGCGCCTCCTGCGGCACCACCACCGCCTCGGCGTCGCCCAGCTCCAGCGCCACCTCGCCGAACATGCCGGGGCGCAGCTCCAGCCCGGGGTTGCGCAGCTCGAGGCGCGCTTGGAGGGCGCGGCTGGCGGTGTCGAGGGCCGGGTAGATGAACTGGACGCGCCCCTGGTACCGCCTCCCGGGGGAGGACCTGGGCTCGAAGGTGGCCCGCTGCCCCACCTTGACCCGCGCCAGCTCGCTCTCCGGGACGTCCACCAGCACCCAGACGCGGCTCAGGTCGGCCAGCTGGAACAGCTCGGTGCCGGCCGGGACGTAGAGCCCCTTGACCACGCCCTTGCGGGAGACGTAGCCGCGCACCGGCGAGCGGACGTTGATGGCCCGCTGCGGCTGGGCGGCCTCGGCGATGGTGTCGATGTCCTGCTTCGCCACGCCCAGGAGCTCCAGCCGCAGCCGCGCGTCCTTCTCCAGGTCGCTGGTGACGGAGGGGCCCGATCCAGCCCCGCCTGGCCGCCGCTCGGTCCACTTGACGGCGTTGAGGAAGACCTGCTGGGCGCTGAGCATCTCCGGGCTGTAGATGGACGCCAGCACCTCGCCCGGCTGGACGAGCTGGCCGGTCTGGCCCACGTGGAGCTGCTCCACCCAGCCGGAGAAGCGGGCGTTGACGCTCACCAGGCCGCTCTCGTCGGCGGCCACGAAGCCCACGGCGCGGACGGTGGAGGCCAGCTTCTCCCGGGCCGCCACCGCCGTTCTCATGCCGCTGAGCTGCACCCGGTCGTCGGAGAGGTCCACCGCGGCCAGGCCGGGCACCGGCGGGCCGGACGGCGCGGCGGCGGGCGCGGCGCCCACGGCGATCCTGGCGGCGCCGGCGGGCACGAGGTCCATGCCGCAGATGGGACACTCGCCCGGGTGCGTGGTGACGATCTGCGGGTGCATCGGGCAGACGTAACGGGCGCCCACGGCGGCCTGCTCCTGGCGGGCGCTGCGCGCCCGGTCCACCCAGGCGGCCACGGCCGCCAGCGCCATGAGCCCCACCAGCGCCCAGCGGACGATGGCCATGGTGCGGGTCCCCGGCGGCGCCTGCTCCTCACCCTCGGGCAGGGAGGCGTGGCCTCGGTCGGGCGGTGGCGGCTGGCCGTCGGTCACGGGCATCGAACCTACACCGAAGGGGCGGGCGAAGTGTAGGTGCCGGGGCGCGGCGGGCGGCGGCGTCCCCGCGCAGAGCGTCCGCTGACTTGATCTGGAATGACCCCCTATTGGCCGTCTTGCGCCGGGCCCGCACCAGAGGGGAAGGTGGGGGGTGAGGCGCGGAGGCGAAGGCCGGGCTGGCCGACGCGGCGGTTCGCCGCACATCGAGACATGGACAACGGACTCCTCATCGTCACCAGCGCCTTCGGCGCCGCCGTCCTGGCCGGCACCGGCCAGGTGGTGCGCCGGGCCTTGCGCGCGCGCCGCGACTCGGCGGCGCTGCGCGAGAAGATCGCCAAGAACCAGCACATCCCCAGGTCGCTCCACCCGGTGGTGGACACCGACATCTGCATCGGCAGCCTCTCCTGCCTCAAGGCCTGCCCGGAGGGCGACATCCTCGGCATCGTCGACCACGCGGCCCGCCTGGTCCACGCCGACCACTGCATCGGCCACGGCAAGTGCGCCGCGGAGTGCCCGGTGGGCGCCATCAAGCTGGTCTTCGGCACCGCCGAGCGCGGCGTGGACCTGCCCGAGGTGGACGAGTTCTTCGAGTCCTCCAGGCCGGGCGTCCACCTCGTCGGCGAGCTCGGCGGCATGGGGCTCATCAAGAACGCCGTGACCCAGGGGCTGCAGGTCGCCGAGCGGCTCGCCGAGGTGGTCGCCGGGGGCGGCACCGTGGTGGTGGTGGGCGCCGGCCCCGCTGGCCTGGCCACCGCGCTCGGGCTGAAGTCGCGGGGCGTGGCCTACCACCTCCTCGAGCAGGACACGGTCGGCGGCTCGGTGGCGCACTACCCCAGCCGCAAGGTGGCCATGACCGAGGCGGTGGACCTCCCCCTGGTGGGCCGGTTCGGCAAGAAGACCATCAGCAAGGAGGAGCTGCTGGCCGGGTGGAGCGAGGTCATCGAGAAGGCGGAGCTGACCATCGCCCAGGGCGTCAAGGTGGAGGGCATCGAGGGCCAGGACGGCCACTTCAAGGTGCTGACCAACCGGGGGACGGTGGACGCCGCCAAGGTCGTGCTGGCCATCGGACGGCGCGGCACGCCGCGCAAGCTCGGGGTCAAGGGCGAGGAGCTCGAGAAGGTCTTCTACGGGCTCAAGGAGCCGGAGCAGTTCGACGGCGCCAAGGTGCTGGTGGTGGGCGGCGGCGACTCGGCGCTGGAGGCCGCCATCCAGCTGGCCACCGAGTCGAGCGCCGAGGTGAGCATCAGCTACCGCGCCGCCGAGTTCGGCCGCTGCCGCGAGGCCAACCGGGCCCGCATCGCCGCGCTGGTGGGGCAGGGCAAGGTGCGCGCGCTCATGGCGTCGCAGGTGACCGCCATC
This sequence comes from Myxococcales bacterium, assembly GCA_021779335.1. Taxonomy (GTDB): domain Bacteria; phylum Myxococcota; class Myxococcia; order Myxococcales; family Anaeromyxobacteraceae; genus JADKCZ01. The sequence continues at coordinate 3,289 of JAJYAW010000088.1, forward strand.
ACCGCCCGCGAGGTGGAGCTCGAGGTGTCGGGCCGGGCGCAGCGCCTCGCCAACGACTTCGTCATCGTCAACGTGGGCGGCGAGCTGCCCACCGAGTTCCTGCAGAAGGCCGGCATCACGATGCGCCGCTACCAGGGGCGGGCCATCGGCGAGCCGACCACCTCGATCGGCCTCGAGGCCGTCGGCGGGCCCCGCAAGCGCCGCCACGCCGGCAGCGCCGAGGACCGGCGCACCCTCCGCAGGCTGCGGGCCCTGCGCGTCCTCTACGCGGCCGTCGGCGTGGCCGTCCTCTCCTACCTCTGGTGGAGGGGCGACGCGTACTACCCGCTCTCCAGGCTGGCGCGGCTCCGCTCCCCGTTCCACGCCTCGCTCAAGTCGTCCGGCCCCTGGGGGCACGGGGTGGGCATCGTGGCCACCGCCGTCATGCTCTCCAACTTCCTCTACGCGGTCCGCAAGCGGGGCAAGGCCCTGACCGGCTTCGGCGACATCCGCGGCTGGCTCGACTTCCACGTCTTCGTGGGCACGATGAGCCCGCTCGTCATCGCCTTCCACGCCGCCTTCCAGGCCAACAACCTCATGGCCACGAGCACGGCGGGGGCGCTGCTGGTGGTGATGGCCACCGGCGTGGTGGGGCGCTACATCTTCGGGCTGGTGCCGGCCCAGGGCGGCCGGGCCACCGAGCTGGAGGACCTGGCGGCCACCTTCGAGCGGCTGCGGGCCTACGCCGCGCCCGAGCTGGCCCACGTCGGGCCCGCCGCCACGGCGCTCCTCGACCGCGCCACCGCGCCGGTGAGGGCCGGCTTCATGCCCTCGCTCTTCCTGCGCTACCCGTTCGAGGCCGCCGCGCTGCGGCTCCGGCTGCGCTGGCTGCGGCGGCGCTTCCAGGACGCGGAGCGCTTCGAGGACCTGCGGCGCGCCCTCCTCAAGCTGGCTCGGCTCCGCTGGCAGCTCCGCTTCTACGGCTCGCTGAAGCGGCTGCTGCGCGGCTGGCGCGCCTTCCATGCGAGCATGGCGGTCTTCCTCGTGCTGACCCTGACGGCGCACATCGCGGTCTCCATCTACCTCGGATACGGGCTCCCCTGATGCGACCTCCCGGACGCCTCGCCCTGCCGCTCCTCGCCGCCCTGGCCACCCTGGCCACCCTGGCCGGGCCGGCCCGCGCCGACATCTTCTCCCCCGGCCCGCTCTCCCGCCCGCACGCCGGCCTGGAGGGGCTCGCCAACTGCACCAGGTGCCACGAGGCGGGCGAGCAGCTCCCGCCGCAGCGCTGCCTCGACTGCCACAAGGAGCTGGGCCCGTCCATCCTGCGCGGCACGGGGCTCCACGGGCGCATGGCGCCGGCCGACCGCGACTGCAAGAAGTGCCACCACGAGCACCAGGGGCGCGACTTCAAGCTCGTCGACTGGGGCGCGGCCGGCCGCCAGGGCTTCGATCACGCCCGCACCGGCTACGCGCTGGTGGGGAAGCACGCCAAGACGGAGTGCGCCCGCTGCCACGATCCGCGGCTGGTGACCGACACCGGCGTGCGCGCCGTGCTGGAGAAGGGGCGGCTCAGCTACCTGGGGGCGCCGACCGCCTGCGCCGCCTGCCACGTGGACGAGCACCGCGGCCAGTTCGGCAAGGAGGGGCTCGACTGCGCCCGCTGCCACGGCGCGGTGACCTGGAAGCCGGCCCGCTTCGACCACGCCAAGGCGGCGTACCGGCTGGAGGGGCGGCACGTCAAGGTGGCCTGCCTGAAGTGCCACGCGGACGAGCCGGCCCCCCAGGGCGTGCCGCCCGGCGCCCGGGTGCCGCCCGTCCGCCCGGCCCTCATGACCCGCTTCAAGCCGGTCCCCTTCCAGCTCTGCGGCGATTGCCACAAGAAGGACCCGCACCAGGGGCGCTTCGGCCTGGCGTGCCAGGGCTGCCACACGCCGGACGGCTGGAAGCAGATCCACGGCTCGGCCAGGGAGAAGGTCTTCCACGAGAAGACCCGCTACCCGCTGCGCGGCGCCCACCTGCAGGTGCGCTGCGAGGCCTGCCACGTGCCCGCGCCGGGCCGGCCGGCGGTCTACCGCGGGCTGTCCTTCGCGCGGTGCACCGACTGCCACTTCGACGCCCACCTCGGCCAGCTGGCGTCCCTCCGGGCCGGCGCCGCGCCGACCCCCGGCGCCGGCGGCAAGACCTGCGACCGCTGCCACGCCGTGGAGGGCTGGCTGCCGGTCCGCTTCGAGCTGGAGGACCACCAGCAGCTCGCCTACCGGCTCGAGGGGGCTCACCGGGCGGTGGCCTGCGCCGGCTGCCACCCCAGGGACCCGCGGCTGGAGGCCAGGGTGCCGGCCGCGGTCCGGACGCGGCTCGAGGGGCTGCGCCGCCCCGTCCGGCCCAGCCTGGCGCTCTTCGACCTGCCCCGGGCGCAGAAGGACTGCCGCACCTGCCACCGCGATCCACACGGCGGCCAGTTCCAGCCCCGCCAGGACCGGGAGGGGTGCGTCGCCTGCCACGGGGTGGAGTCCTTCAAGAAGGTCCGCTTCGACCACCAGAAGGACAGCCGGTTCAAGCTGGAGGGGAAGCACGCCCAGGCCGCCTGCGGCTCGTGCCACCGGCCCGGAGACGCCGGCCTGGTCCGCTACAAGCCCCTCCCCGTCACCTGCGCCGGCTGCCACGCCGACCCGCACGCCGGCCAGCTCGCCGTCCGGGGCGTCACCGAGTGCGCCCGCTGTCACGACGCCGCCTCCTGGAAGGAGAAGCTCCGCTTCGACCACCAGAAGGACAGCCGCTTCAAGCTGGACGGGAAGCACGCGCCGCTGGCCTGCGACAAGTGCCACCCCGTGGTCCAGCTGGCCGGCGGGGTGGCGGTGCGTCGCTACAGGCCGCTGCCGCTCGACTGCCAGGGCTGCCACGCCGATCAGCACCAGGGCGCCTTCCGGGGGTTCAAGCCGTGACCACCATCGCCCTCGCCGTCGCCTGCCTGCAGGCGCTCACCCTGACGGCGTCCGCGCCGAAGCCCGGCGGGATGCAGACCGGCGTGCCCGCCCCGGACACCTCCGCGCCCGTCCCGGTCCCCCCGCTGCACGTCGCCCCGGCGCCTGGCGCCCGGCCGCCGGTGGCCGATCTCTCGGTCCGCCCGCCCGGCGGCGCCGCCCCCCACGCCGGGGGGGAGACCCGCTGCGCCCTCTGCCACAGCACGGCGGGCTGGAAGCAGGTCACCTTCTCGCACGACCGGACCGGCTTCCCGCTCACCGGCCGGCACCGCGCCGTGACCTGCGCCGCCTGCCACCGGGGCAGCGACTTCACCAGGCCGGTGGCGCGCGCCTGCGCCGCCTGCCACCGCGACGTGCACGCCCAGCGGCTGGGGCAGCGCTGCGACCGCTGCCACGACACCGGCTCCTTCAAGCAGGCCAGCTTCGGGGCGGACGCCCACCGGCGCACCGCCTTCCCGCTCTCCGGCCGCCACGCCACCATCCCCTGCGAGGAGTGCCACGGCGACCGGCGGGATCGGACCTACGCGCGGCCGGTGGTCCAGTGCGTCGGCTGCCACCAGAAGGACTACGACCGGACCGCCGCCGACCCGCGCCTCCTGAGCCACGTGACCGCCGGCTTCTCGACCGACTGCCGGACCTGCCACGGGACCTGGCGCTTCAACCCGGGGGCCTTCCCGGCCCACGAGACCTGCTTCGCCATCCGCAGCGGGCGCCACGCCGGCATCGGCTGCCGCGACTGCCACACCGGCGGCCTCCCGCCCTACGCGGCCGGCCAGGTGCTCACCTGCAGCCCCACGCCGGTGGGCGCGGCCCCCGCCGACTGCATGCACTGCCACGGCAACCCGGCGGCCCAGCACCAGGCGGTGGCCGGCTACCTGCCGTCCAACCCGCGCTGCTACGAGTGCCACCGCTTCTCCAGCACCTTCCCGGGCGCGACCGGAGGTCTCCGATGACGCGGCGTCGGCTCACCCTCGCGGCGGCGCTCGCAGGCCTGCTGCCGCTCGCCTGCGGCCGGGGGACGTCCTCGGCGCCGGCCAACACGATGCCCTCGGCGGCCCAGCACGCCAAGTACTTCCCCATCGCCGCCGGCGACGTGCACGGCCCGGCCGCGGGGCAGGCCTCCGCCGACTGCAACGGCTGCCACCAGGACACGAGCACCGGCCAGCCGAGCGTGAGCTTCCTCGTCTTCTCCTGCACCGGGTGCCACCTGCCGGTGGCGAACGGGCGGGCGCAGCACGACGCCTGGGCCAGCCTGCTGCCGCTCCACGCCACCGTCGCCGGCTTCCCGGCCACGCAGCCGGCCGACGCCGCCTTCAGCGACGCCTGCCGGGCCTGCCACCCCGCGGGCACCGTGGGGCCGCCCGCCGACCACGGCGACTACTTCGACCTCTCGGCCGCCGGGAAGCACGCCTTCCCCGGCGCGCGCATCACCAAGTGCGGCGACTGCCACACCTCCGGCAGCCGGACCGCCACCACCGACTTCGCCTGCGCCACCTGCCACGCCGCCGACGCCACGCCGCTCGCCGCCGGGCACGCCGCGGTGCCCGATCTCGCGGCCGACCCCACCAACCCGGTGAAGTGCCTCGCCTGCCACGCCAACGGCGTGCTGCCGGCCACCTCGGCCGGCGCCCCCGTGACCGTGGCGGGCCACGCCGCGGCGGCCGGCGGCTTCCTCATCGGGACCGGCGTGCACTCCGGGGCGGCGGGCGGCGCGTGCCTCACCTGCCACCCGGCCAACCGGGCGCCCTCGACCACCCCGCCGCACTGGGACTACGCCCGCGACTTCAAGCAGACGAGCTGCGTGGCCTGCCACGTCACCGTGGGCGGCACCGCGGCCCTGCACGACGACCAGGCCGGCCTCGCCACCATCCACACCTCGGTGGCCACCTTCGCCTCCACCGTGGCCTCCCTGGGGCTCAGCGCCGCCTGCCTCTCCTGCCACGCCGACGGCCAGGGCGGCGCCCCCGCCAACCACGAGGCGCTCTTCCCCAGGGCGGCCGGGACCAAGCACGCCGGCCTCGCCTGCGCCTCGTGCCACACCAACCCGGCCAACCGCCAGGACCTGACGGCCCTGGCCTGCCTGACCTGCCACCAGGGGCTCACCGGGGCCGGCGCCTATCCGGGCACGCACCAGACCGCCGGCGCGGCCATCCTCCTGACCACCACCTGCACCGGCGGGACGAGCGCCACCGTGCCCATCGCGCCGACGGGCGCCGACTGCCTCAAGTGCCACGCCGACGCGCAGGTGGACCTCGTCGGCGCCCACCCGGCCGACCGGAACACCTTCGGCACCGGCCCCCACACCGGCGCCGGCTGCCTGACCTGTCACGTGGCGCTGCGCGCCGACAAGCCGTACCCGGCCGCCGACTTCACCAAGCCCAGCCCGGCGAGCCAGTCCTCGGCCGGCTGCGCCACCTGCCACGGCAACGGCTGCGGCGGGGGAGGGTAGCGACATGTCCGGTGCGCTCGCCGCCAACCTCCTCGCCGCCGCGCTCGCCGCGGCCCCGCCCGTCTCGCCTCTCGCCGCCCCGCAGCCGGCGCATCCGCGCCTCCCGGGGGTGGGGCGCGTCGTCCAGGTCACCGCGGCCCGCGCCTACCTCGACGCCGGCGCCGAGGACGGGCTCCTGCCGGGACAGGTGCTGGCGCTCTGGCGCGGCGAGGCGGCGGCCGGCCGCTGCACGTTGGAGGACGTCGCCCCCGCCACCGCC
>JAJYAW010000089.1 GCA_021779335.1 Myxococcales bacterium
GCTTCGAGGCGGTGGGCAGCGGCGGCGGCGGCAGCGACGTGCGCGAGAAGCTGCGCCGGCGCAGCCTCACCATCGCCAGGAAGGACCGGCGGCTCCTCGACCTGCTCGACAAGAAGGCGGACTCGGCCCCCACGCGCCCCGGGGCGGTGGAGCGGACGGAGCTCGACGCCGGCGGCGCCACGCTCGACGAGGCGGCGGTGCGCCAGACCATGGCCGCCTCCGGCAGCGCCTACTCGGCCTGCGTCACCCGGGCCGTCAAGGACAACCCCAACCTGCGGGTGGACGGCAAGCGGGCCACGCTCATGCTGACCATCAAGCCCTCCGGGGTGGTCCAGTCGGCCTGGATCGCCGAGGCGGAGCTGGACAAGAGCGGGCTCGGGAGGTGTCTGGTCTCGACGGCGCGGCGCATGGTCTTCCCGGCCTTCTCCGGCGACCCCATCGACGTCTCGGTGCCGCTGGCGCTGGGCACGCAGCTCTGAGCCGCCGGGATGGCGCCGCTCCCGCCCGAGGGCATCCGCAGCGGGCGCGACCTGGCGCCCTACATCGACCACACCGTGCTCGCCCCCGACGCCACGGCGGAGCAGGTGCTGGTCGCCTGCGACGAGGCCCGGCGGCACGGCTTCGCGGCGGTCTGCGTCCGGGCCGTCTTCGCCGAGGCGGCGGCGCGGCGGCTGCGGGGCACGGCGGTCCGGACGGCCGTGGTCGTCGACTTCCCGCGCGGGGAGGCCACCACGGCGGAGCGGGTGGCCGAGGCCGGCGCCGCGCTGCGGCTCGGGGCGCAGGAGCTGGACCTGGTCATCCGGCTGCCCGACGTGCTGGCCGGGCGCTGGGGCGCCGTCCTCGACGACCTCGCCGCGGTGGTGCGGGCGGTGCCGGTGCCGGTCAAGGTGATCCTGGAGACGGCCGCGCTCGACCGCGACCGGGTGGTGGCGGCCGCCGCGGTGGCGCGCGCCGCCGGCGCGGCCTACGTGAAGACCTCCACCGGGTACGGCCCCGGCGGCGCCACGCCCGAGGCGGTGGCCCTCCTCCGGGCCGTGGTGGGCGACGGGATGGGCGTGAAGGCCTCCGGCGGCATCAGGACCGCGGCCCAGGCGCTCGCCATGCTGCGCGCCGGGGCCACCCGCCTCGGCGCCTCGGCGTCGGTGGCGATCGTGGGCGGAGCGCCCTGAGCCGCGCCGGGGCCGCCCGGGACCTCACTTCCTGGGCGCCTCGACCACCACCCGGACGACCTGCCGGGCCCCGGGCAGCTTGGACGAGCAGAGGGTGGTGCCGGGGTGGAGCGCGGTGATGGTGGCGTTGGCGTCCTGCGTGATGGTGGCCACCGACAGGTCGTCGCAGATCCCGGCGTACCCGCCGATGGCCACCTTGGCGCCGACGGCCAGGCGCAGCGTCCTCGGCTCGTCTGCGTGGCCGGGGGCGGGGGAGGCGGCGGCGACCAGGAGGGCGGCGGCGAGGAGGAGGCGCATGAACGGATCGTGACACCCGCCGCGCGCGCCCGTCAACCGGGCGGCCCGGCCCGGGCGCGCCGCGGGGCCCCGCCGGGACTCCTGACCTCGCCCCCGGCCCACGTTAGGATTCGCGGATGCCCCGCCGCGTCCTCCTCCTCGTCGCCGACAGCGCCGGCTGCGGCGCCCTCCCCGACGCCGGCGACTACGGCGACGAGGGGTCCGACACCATCGGCCACGTGAGCCAGGCGGTGGGCGGCCTCTCGCTGCCGGTCATGGGCTCGCTCGGCCTCGGCCACCTCACCGCCATCGCCGGCGTCCCTCCCGCCGCCAGCCCGCGCGGCTTCCACGGCAAGCTGACCGAGCGCTCGCGGGGCAAGGACACCATCACCGGCCACTGGGAGCTCATGGGCGTGGTGCTCGCCGAGGGGCTGCGCACCTTCCCGCGCGGGTTCCCGCCCGAGCTGATCCGCGCCTTCGTGGAGGCCACCGGCGTGGCGGGGGTGCTCGGCAACGAGGTGGCCAGCGGCACCGAGATCCTGGCGCGGCTCGGGCCCGAGCACCAGCGCACCGGGCGGCCCATCGTCTACACCTCGGCCGACTCGGTCTTCCAGATCGCGGCCCACCTGGAGGTCGTGCCGCTCCAGACGCTCTACGCCTGGTGCGCGGCGGCGCGGCGGCTGCTCGATCCGTGGCGGGTGGCGCGGGTCATCGCGCGCCCCTTCGTGGGCGCGCCCGGGGCCTACGTCCGCACCTACGACCGCAAGGACTACGCCATCGCCATCCCCGGGCCCACCGTGCTCGACCGGCTCGCCGCGGCCGGGATCCCGGTCGTCGGCGTGGGGAAGATCCCGGACATCTTCGGCGGCCAGGGGATCAGCGAGGGGATCCACACCGAGGGGAACGCCGACGGCCTGGAGAAGACGGCGGCCGTGCTGGATCGGGCCGGGCGCGGCCTCGTCTTCGTCAACCTGGTGGACTTCGACACGCTCTACGGCCACCGCAACGACGCGGCCGGCTACGCCCGGGCGCTGGAGGCGCTCGACGCCGCGCTGCCGCGCCTGCTCGGCAAGCTCGGCCCGGACGACCTCTTCCTGCTCACCGCCGACCACGGCTGCGATCCCACCACGCCCTCCACCGACCACTCGCGCGAGTACGCGCCGCTGCTGGCGCACGCCCCGGGGCGCGGCGGCGGCCCGCTCGGCGTGCGCGACTCCTTCGCCGACGTGGGGGCCACCGTGGCGGAGTGGCTCGGCGTGGCGGCGCCGGCGGGGCGGAGCGTGGTGGCGGAGCTGGCGCGGTGAGCGGGCCGCCGGCCAGCGACGAGCCGGTCCTCGGGACGGTGCTCACCGGACCCCAGGCCAGGGGGCTGCGCGGGGCGCTCGGCGCGGTGGCCTTCTACGCGGCCCGGCCCGAGGCCAGGGCCCGGCCGGCCCCCGTCGACCGGGCGCTGTGGGGTGCGGCGGTCGCGCTGGAGGCGGCCCGCCTCGTGGTGACCGACCGGCGGCTGCGCCGCGCCGCCCTCTGGCCCACCGGCCTCACCGTGGCGGGCTGCGCCCTCCTCGCCGCGCTCGCCACCCTGGGCGCCGGCGAGGGCGCCCGGAGCGCCGGCGCCACCTTCAACGCCTTCCTGATCTCCTTCGTGGCGCTCGCCGCCATGCCGCCCACCGTGCTGCAGCGGCTCTGGATCCGCCTGGCCAACGAGGCGCGGCGGGCCGTCGGGCTCGGGCCGGGGGAGGATCCGACCGCCGGCGTCTCCACCTGGCGCCTGCTCTGGCGCGAGGGCTGGCGGGCGGTGCGCCAGGCCGTCGTCGTGTCGGCCGGGCTGGCCCCGCTGCTCGTCCTGGCCCGCGTCCTCCCCTTCGGGCGGTCCGACGCGGCGCTCCTGGGCGGCGCCTGGGGCCTCTACTGGCTGGTGGTCGACGCCTTCGAGCTGCCGCTGGACGTCGTCCCGGGGCCGCGCCACCACGCCGGCGCGCCCTGGTTCGCCCGCCTCCCCGGCCGCGTCGCCGCGCGGAGCCGCTGGCTTTGGCCCGCCGGCTGGTTCGCCCGGCTCCTCGATCGGCTCACCCGGCCCTGGCGCGGCGAGGTCCAGTTCACCGAACGTCACGCCTGGGAGACGGCCGGCTTCGGCCTGGTGGTCGGCGCGCTCCTCGCCGTCCCCGTGGCCGGGCTCTTCTTCCGCTCCGTCTCGATCACGGCGGCCACGGCGCTGCTGGGCCGGCTCGACGGGCCGGAGCCTCCGCCGGCCGGGCCGCCGCCCCGCTGAGCCGCGAAGCCGCCCCGGCCGCAGCCTACCGCCCGGGCGCGGGGGCCGGCGCCGGGACGGCCTTCCTCCTCGGGATGGCCCGGTGGGCCGGCGGGGTGGGGGCGCGCAGCTCGTCCGCCATCGCCTGGATGGCGAAGAGGTCGCGCTCCAGCGTGTTCATCCACCCGGCCGCGTCGGGCGACATGTGGAAGGCGGTGGCCATGAGCCGGGCGCGGTGGTCGAAGAAGATCGTGGCCAGCCGCTGCTCCACCGGGCTGGCGAGCGGCGCCTGGACCAGGTCGGGGAACGGGCCGGGGCCGCGCTTCTGCAGCACCCCGTCGTCGTAGAGGGCGGCCACCTCGCGCACCGCGCTGGCGCAGAGGGCGTCGGCCTTGCGGATCAGGCCGTCGCGCCGGTCCAGCTCCTCGCGGACGAAGGCGATGCCGTGGCACTGGCGGCAGGCCTGGGTCAGCTTGTGCCGCTCGTTCTCGAAGTCGATGCGGTCGAGGTGGAGCAGCCCGGAGTCCTGGAGGCCGTCGGCGCGCGGCCCGTCGCCGCCCGTCGCCCCGAGGAGCCCGAGCGCCACCAGGATCACCCGCTGGTCGGCCGCCCAGGCCGGGTCCTGCGGCGGCGGCAGGCGCAGCGCCAGGTTGCCCCACGGCGTCCGGTTGGCGTGGTCGCCGTTCTGCATGTGGCAGACCTGGCAGGTGGGCGCCGCCGCCTCGGCCGGCAGCTGGCCGGACGTCACGAGCCGGTGGCGCGCGCCGTGCTTCGAGCTGGCCCAGGCGTCGTACTGGAGCGAGCCGTGGCAGGACCTGCAGGCCTCCGGCTGGCGCGCCTCCAGGGCGGAGAAGAGGTGGCGGGTGTGGCAGGCGTCGCAGCTGGCCTGGCCGTGCGAGGCGCCGGCCTTCCGGAGCGCGGCGGCCTCCTCGGCCGACTTGAGGCCGATGCGATGGCAGGCGGCGCAGCCGCTCGGGTCGTCGACCTTCCCCTGCGAGAGGTGGTGGAAGGTGGGCAGCACCTTCACCGCGGTCCAGGCGCGGGCGTGCTTGCCAGTGCGGAACTGGGCGGCCTGCAGCGCGTGGCACCGCTGGCAGGTGTCGATGGTGGGGAGCTGCGCCAGCGCCACGTCGTCGCTCGAGGTGTGGAGGACGCCGTGGCAGGCCTCGCAGCCGACCTGGGCGCGGGCGTGCCTGGAGAGGCGCCAGTCGGAGACGATGCCGGGCTGGATCTGCTGGTGGCAGGAGGCGCAGGCGTTCCGCTCCTCCTCGGCGCGCACCGGCGAGGCCAGGGCGGCGAGGAGGAAGGCGGCGGCGGGCAGGCGTCGCGTCATGGGTGGTCCCCTCCGGGGTGAGGTCACCCACAGTCTGCGGGTCGGCGGCGCCGAACGGAAGCACGTCCGGCGCGTCCCGGGAGGGTCGAGAGGCGGGGCGGGCGCCCTCGCGCGAAGGGCGCCCGCCGGCCGGCCTGACGCGCGGCGTCAGGGCGAGGGGCCGCCTCCTACTTCCGGGTCGCCGCCGGCGCCGGCGCGGGGGCCGGCTGTGCCTGCAGCAGGGCGTCGACCTTCCGGTTGCGCCGGAGGTCCGCCGCCATGGCGCGGATCTCGGTGAGGTCCCGCGTCAGCTCGCTCCAGCCGTACCAGGTCACGTAGTCCGGGCTGGCGTGGAAGGCCCCCTGGAAGGCGCGCATCCGGTGCTCCAGGAACATGACGAAGAGCCGCTGCTCGATCGGCGTGGGGGCGTCGTGGAAGGTGAGCAGGTCGGGGAAGGCGGCGGCGTAGGCGACCGGCTTCTTCAGCGTGCCGTCCCGGTAGAGCCCGGCCACCTCGCGGACCGCCTCGGCCGTCAGGTGGTCGACGTCGCGGATGAGCCCGTCGGCCTGCTTGAGCTGCGTGGCGGCGAAGCTGCCGGAGTGGCACTGCTGGCAGGCCTTCAGCATCTTGTTTCGCTCGACGTCGAAGGAGGCCTGGTCGAGCCTCGCCACCTGCGCCTTGTCCACCAGGCCGAGCCGCGCGGTGGGCTGGCCCTGCGGGTCGAGCACGCCGAGCGCCTGCAGGAGGGTGACCCGGTCGTCGGTCCACTGCTTGTCCCCCTCCGGCATGGGGAGCCGGACCGCCAGGAAGCCCCAGGCGGTGCGGACCTCGTGGTCGCCGCCCTGCATGTGGCAGGTCTGGCAGGTGGGGGCCGCCGCCGTGGCGGGCAGCACCTTCTGGCGCTTCAGCTCCTGGCGCACGCCGTGCTTCGACGAGTCGTACATCTCCCACTGCGGGTGGTCGAAGCCCATGTGGCAGGTCTTGCAGGCCTCGGGCTGGCGCGCCTCGGCCTTGGAGAAGAGGTGGCGGGTGTGGCAGGCGTCGCAGGAGGCCACGCCGTAGCCGCCGGCCACCTCGCGGAGCTCCTGCGCCTCGGCCTCGCTCTTGAGGCCGAGCTTGTGGCAGCCGCCGCACCCCTTCTCCCCCTCGCGCACCGCCAGCGCCTGGTAGTGGAAGGTCGGCATGGCCTTGACGGCCGCCCAGGCGAAGGCGTGCTTGCCGCGCTTGAACTGGGCCACCTGCGCCTCGTGGCAGGGGGCGCAGGTCTCGGGCGTCGGCATCCGCGCCGCCTTGACGTCCGCCGCCGTCCGGTGGCCGTCGCCGTGGCAGTCGACGCAGCCGACCCCCACGCTGGAGTGGCGCGAGGCCTTCCAGTCGGCCACCACCTGCGGCGAGCTGGTCCGGTGGCAGGCGACGCAGGCGTCGGCGGCCTTGAGCCCCCGGGGGGCGGCCTGCGGGGCGGCGGCGCCGGCGGCGGGGGCGGTGAGCGCCAGCGCCAGGGTCATGGTCAGGCTGAGGTGCGGCATGAGCGGTCTCTCCTCGGGTGGTGGGGCTGCGGAAGGATACGCCAGCGGGCGGCGCCATGCCGCCGCGGGCGGGGCCTGCGGAGGCGGGTCACCTCGGGGCGGGGCTGGCGGGGGCGGCCGGGGTGGCCAGGGCGAGCGCGGCGTCCTGGAGCCGGGTGGCCTTCACCTGGGCCTGCCGCGAGAGGTCGATCGACTCGCCCAGGATGCGCGCCATCTCCTGCGGCGCGTGGAACCCCATGGAGTTCTCGGCCGCCACCAGGTCGAGCCGCCACTGGGCCGCGCGCTGCAGCTCGCCGAGCTCGCGGATGGCCGGCTCCCTCTCCACCACCTCGCGCCACATGGCGAGCAGGCCGGCCTTGGTCTCGGCGGCCAGCCGCTTCTCCTGCTCCTCCCGGGGGAGCTGGGCGAAGCCCGCCCGCGCCTCCAGGGTGGCCCTGGCCTTGGCGGCGGCCGCCGCCTGGTTCCGCGCGTCGTAGGGCCGCCGCACCGCCACGATGGCGTCGATCATGTCCACCGCGGCGTGGCCGGCCCGGGTCAGGAGGGCGAAGTGGCGGTCCTGGATGGCCTCGACGCGCCCCTTGAGCTCGTCGTCGCCGTAGGGGTGGCAGCCGGCGCAGGACCGGTTGGGCGAGAGCAGCGGGCTGCGCACCCAGTGCTCGGAGATCTTCTGCGCCCCCTCGCGCTTGTAGGGCATGTGGCAGTCGGCGCAGGCCACGCCGCTGCGGGCGTGGATGCCCTGGCTCCACATCTCGAACTCGGGGTGCTGGGCCTTCAGCACCTCCATGCCGGTCTCGGCGTGGACCCAGTCCTTGAAGCGCTTCCCCTTCACCACCAGGCCGTCGTAGACGTGCTCCATCTGCTCGGCCTTGAGCCCCTCGGCCCAGGGGTAGAAGACCGTCTCGCCCTTGCCGCAGTAGTACTCCACGTGGCACTGGCCGCAGACGTAGGAGCGCTTCTCCTGCCGGGTGGCGTCCAGGTTGACGTCGTAGGGCCGGGCCCGGTCGCCCCGGCGCCAGCGCTCCACGCTGGGGAGGTGCGGCACGGCCCCGCTGCCGGCGGCCAGCTTCTGCATGGCGGCGATGAAGGCCGGGCGGGTGACGCGGAGCTCCATCGACCGCGGGTCGTGGCAGTCCACGCAGGAGACCGGGTGGGGCTTGCCGCCGGAGAGCTCGCCGAGCGCCTGGTGGGCCGCCCAGTAGTCCATCTCGCCCACCTTCACCAGGCCGGCCTGCACCTGCTCGGCCGGGGTGGCGTTCGGCGCGGCCTCCTTCCCGAGCTTGGCGTAGAGCGGCATGATCGAGGCGTGGCAGTGGAGGCAGTTGCCCGACTGCTTGTTCTCGGCCGGGACGTTGCGCTTGGTGTGCTCCTGGTCCAGGAGCGCGAAGCCGTGGCCGCGCCGGTCGCGGTAGTCCACGGCGAAGAGGTAGCCGGCGAAGATCCGGGTCAGCCAGGGATCCCGCGCCGACTTCTCCGGCGGCAGCGCGCCCTCGGCGCCGCCGGCCCCGCCGCCGTACTTGGTGCTGGTGGGCTCGGAGGTCCGCTTGTAGCCGTCGTACTCGAGCGGCCAGTTGGTGCCCCACCTGGCCGGGTCGGTGTCGTTCTCGGTCACCTCGACGAGGCGGACGAAGGCGTGCCGGGCCTCCTGCTTGCGCTCGGTGATGTTGACGAGCAGCGCCGCGGCGGCGATGGCCACCAGGGCGAAGGCGCCGGCGACGAGGGCGATGAGGAGCCCGCGCTTCCTCGGGGGCTGGTTCTCTGCGGACATGAGGTGCTCCTTCTTGGACGGTGCGGCGTGCTGGAGGGGTGGCTCAGCGCAGGTGGCCGACGGAGGCGTGGCAGCGGATGCAGGAGACCGCGCCGCCGTGGGACATGCCCTCGGTCAGGGCGGCGTGGCAGCGGCGGCAGTTGGCCTCGACCACGGCGACGCTCGAGGGGCGGGCCCGGATGACGTCCGGGTAGCCGCCGAACGTGAAGGCCATCGAGTGGTGGTAGCCGTTGAGCGCCTTGACGACGTACTTGGCGACGGGGCCAGCCGGGGTGTGGCAGTCGTTGCAGGTGGCCACCAGGTGGTGCGGCGAGGCCTGCCAGCCGGCGTAGTGGCTCGCCATGACGTGGCAGTTGGCGCAGGTGGCCGGGTCGTTGCCCAGGTAGGACGTCCCCCTGGCGGCGTGGAAGGCGTAGCCACCGACGCCGACCGCGAGGCCGGCGGCCATGGCGGCCAGCGTCAGCGGGACGGAGAGGGTGGTGATGCCGCGGGTGGTCATGGTGGCCTCGAGGGTCGCCGGCCTCCCTTCGCAAGCCGCGGGCCAGCCGGCGGCCGCGCGGCGACGGCGCAACCCCGCGCCAGGAGGCGGCCCCGCCCGCGTCGCGGCCGCGCAGGCCG
>JAJYAW010000090.1 GCA_021779335.1 Myxococcales bacterium
CGGCGGCGGCGCGGCGCGCGCGCGCGGGGTGGCTCGCCCGGGGGCCCGCCGAAGTGGTCGCGGAAGTACTTCTCCACCCGGAGGGCGCACAGCTCCGGGTGCTCCAGGGGCCCGACGTGCGTCCCGCCCGGCAGGACCAGCAGCTCGCTGCCGGGGATGGCCGCGTGCATCTTCACGGAGAGCCACATGGGGGTGAAGGAGTCCTTCTCCCCGGCGATGATGAGGGTGGGCACGGCCACGCGCGGCAGGTGATCCGAGGCGTCGTGCTGGCCGGCGGAGGCCGCCAGCCGGACGAAGAGGGCCGAGTCGACGTCGGCGAGGTCGGCCAGGTAGCGGGCCAGGTCCTCGCGGGCCACCGCCTTCGAGTTGACCTCGAACGCCATGGCGAGCTTCAGCGTGAGCTCGGTGGGGATGACGGCGCGGAAGAGGAGCCGGGCCGCCGCCGGGAAGCGGTCCACCGCCTGGCGCGCGTATGGGAAGGCGGCCGCCAGGAGCGGGGCGTCGTGGAAGGTGTCGAGCGGCTTGCCGGGGGCGCCGCAGAGGAGCACCAGCCCCTCCACCCGCTCGGAGGCGCGCCGGTGCGTCTCCAGCGCCACCTGCACGCCCATGGAGTGCCCCATGAGGACGGCCGAGCGCTCCCCGGCGGCGTCGAGGACCGCCAGCAGGTCGTCGACGCACTCCAGGATGGAGATCCGCTCGGGATCGGCCGGGCGCTCGCTCTGGCCGTGGCCGCGGTAGTTCCAGTGGATGACCCGGCGGCCGCGCGCCAGCTCGGGGCGCAGGAAGCGCCAGATGTAGCCGGCGCAGCCGAGTCCGTCGCAGAGCACGACCGCCGGCCCCGGCCCCTGGCCGGTGCTGGTCCAGTGGATCCGGGTCCCGTCCCGGGCGGTGGCGTAGTGCTCCGTCGGCTGCATGGACCTCGCGGCGCCCCTCACAATCGGCCGGCGCGCCGTGCGGCCGCGCCACCCGTTGTCGTAGACTCCCGGGCCCGGAGGTTCAAGCGGCATGTCGGTCGGTCACGAGCATCGGCACCAGCCTGGCCAGGCGGTCAAGCCCCACGTCCACGCCGGGCCCCCCGCGCCCGGCCCGGGCCGACCGCACGGCCACGGGCTGGGGGGAGGGGACCACCACGGCGGCGGGAGCGTGCGGCGGCTGGCCGTGTCGCTGGGGTTGACCGCCACCGTCATGGTCGCCGAGGCGGTGGGCGGCTGGCTCTCCGGGTCCCTGGCGCTGGTGTCCGACGCCGGCCACATGCTCACCGACTCGGGGGCGCTCTTCCTGGCGCTGGTGGCGGCCTGGCTGGCCGCGCGCCCGCCCGACGACCGGCGCACCTACGGCTGGCGCCGCGCCGAGGTGCTGGCGGCGCAGATCAACGTGGGCGCGCTCATCGGCCTGACCGGCTGGATCACCTGGGAGGCGGTGGACCGGCTGCGCCACCCGGGCCACCCCATCGACCTCGCGGTCATGGCGGTGGTCGCCACCATCGGCCTGGCGGCCAACCTGGCCATCCTGCTGGTGCTGCGCCGGGAGGAGGGGCTGAACGCCCGCTCGGCGTTCCTGCACGTGCTGGCCGACACCGTCTCGTCGGTGGCCATCCTGCTCGGCGCCGCCCTCATGTGGCGGTGGCCGGGGCTCACCTGGCTCGACCCGGCCCTCTCGGTGGCCATCGCCGCGCTCATCCTGCTCGGCGCGGTCCGGCTCATCCTCGAGATCACCGACATCCTCATGGAGAGCGTGCCCGGCCACATCGACGTGACGGAGGTCGAGCGCGGCATGGCGGGCGCGGTGGCGGGCGTGGTGGCGGTGCACGACCTCCACATCTGGACCATCTCGAGCGGGCTGCACGCCCTCTCGGCGCACGTGGTGGTGGAGGCCGCCGCGGTGGGGCGCAACGACGAGATCCTGACCGCCGTGAAGCTGACCTTGCGCGACCGCTTCCACATCGAGCACGCCACCATCCAGATCGAGTCGGCCGACTACGCCCACGTCAACCGGGTCTGCGGCCTGGGGCCGTAGCCGGACCTCCCCGGCGGCCGGCCGCCGCCCGCACGCCCTGTCCAGGGCGCCGCGTGGTATCCTGCGCCCGTGCTCTCGCCCGTCCTCGCCTTCCGGCCCGCGCGCGTCGTGGAGCGGCTCGAGGCGCGCAGCGCGGCCTGCCCGCTCTCGTCCAAGGACCTGCTGGCGACCGCCGCCGCCCTGCGCCTCACGCTGCCCCTGGTCCGCGCCCCCACGCCCGGCGTGGCCCGCGCCGCCCTGGTGGCCGCCAAGCAGGTCCAGAGCGTGCTGGGGCTCGCGATGCCGCCCGGCCTCTCGCCAGAGGGCTGGTTCGCCTCGGTGGCCGCGGCCGCGGACGAGGTCGCGGCGGGGTTGCCCATCTTCCTGGTCGGCGAGGTGGTGGTGGAGGGGCGGCGCGAGGCGGAGGTGGAGGCGGCCTTCAAGGCGGCCTGGCGGCTCGCCGACGCCGGCCTGACCCACCTCACGGTCGACCTGAGCGCGGTGCCGGCCGAGGGGCGGGCCGAGGTGCTGGAGCGGGTCTCGGCGCCGGCCATGGAGCGCGGCCTGGGGCTCGACTGCATCGTCCTGCAGGGCGAGGAGGCCGCGGCCCGCCCCCTCTTCGCCGAGCTGGCCCGCCGCGACGCCGCGCCCGACATGGCCAGCCTCCGCTGCGAGGCCCCGGAGGGGCCGGCCGAGGCCCGCGCCCAGGTGAAGGACCTGCTCACCCTGTGCGCCTCCCTGGCCGGCACCCCGGTGCTCCGCCGCGGCCCGGTCACGCCCGACCTGCTCGGCTCCATCAAGGGCTCCCCGGTGGCCGGCTGCGACGACGGCGGCGCCGCGGCGGCGGCGGCCGTCCTGATGATCCCGTACGCGCCTCGCCCGCCGGACGTGGGGCGCGGCGCCGGGGCGCTCGAGAAGGCCGAGGCCGAGCTCAGCGAGGACGGCCAGGCGCGGCTCGAGACCCAGGCCTACCTCGAGGTGCTCGACTTCCTGGAGCGGCTCGGCGCCGCCGGCAGCGCGCCCAGGCTGGTCCGCGCGCTGGAGCGGAAGCTGGCCGAGCCGGGCGCGTGACCCGCATCGTCGCCGGCGCGGCCCGGGGGAGGCGGCTGGCGGTCCCAGCGGGGCGGTCCACCCGCCCCACCAGCGAGAAGGTGCGGGCCGCCATCTTCAACCTGCTGGGCCAGTTCTTCGACGGCGGCGCGGTGCTGGACCTCTACGCCGGCTCCGGGGCGCTGGCCCTGGAGGCGCTCTCGCGGGGCTGCGAGCGGGCCACCTGCGTGGAGGCCGACCGCCGGGCCGTCGAGACCATCCGGGCCAACGCGGCGGCGCTGGGGTGGGAGGCGCGGGTCGAGGTGCGCCACGGGCGGGTCGAGGACGTGGCGCCGCGCCTGCCGGGCGGCTACCTGCTGGCCTTCGTGGATCCACCCTACGCGGCCGGGCCGGCCGCCGCGCTGGCGCTGCTCGGCCACCTCCTGGCCCCCGGCGGCCGGGTGGTGGCGGAGCACGACACCCGGGCCCCGCCGCCGGACCGGGTGGGGGCGCTGGCGCTGGAGGACCGGCGCGCCTACGGCGGCACGGGACTCTCGATCTACCGGCGCGACTGAGCGATACTGCGCGCCCATGGCACGGCGCGCCATCTACCCCGGCAGCTTCGATCCGCTCACCAACGGTCACGTCGCGATCATCCAGCGCGGCCTCAACCTCTTCGACCGGCTGGTCGTGGCGGTGGCCAACAACCCGCAGAAGGCGCCGCTCTTCACGGTGGACGAGCGGCGGGCCTTCATCCTCGAGGCGGTGGGGAACGACCCGCGGGTCGAGGTCGACAGCTTCGACGGCCTGATGGTGCACTACGCCCGCAGCCGGGGCGTCCACACCGTGCTGCGCGGGCTGCGGGCCGTCTCCGACTTCGAGTACGAGTTCCAGCTCGCCAACATGAACCGCAAGCTCATGCCGGAGTTCGAGTCGGTCTTCGTCATGACGGGCGAGGACTACTTCTACGTCTCCTCGCGGCTGGTGCGCGAGGTGGCCACCTTCGGCGGGGACGTGACCGGGATGGTCCCGGCCAACGTGGCGGCCGCGCTCAGGAAGAAGCTGCCACCCCGGTAGCGGCGCGCCCCCGGCCGGCCCGCTCCCGACGGGGGCGGTGGCGGGCCGCGGCGGACCGCGGCGGACCGCGGCCGTGCTAGCCTCCGGGTGCATGTCCAGCCCACCCCGCGAAGCCTGGGGCGACCTCGCCGCCACCGCCTTCGTCGAGTCCAACGTGCTCTTCCGCTCGCTCGACGGCGAGGCGCGGCGGGACCTGCTGCAGGTGGCGCGGCTGGAGGAGTACCAGGCGGGCCAGCTCGTGGCCGCCGACGCCGCCGACGAGCGGGTCTACCTGGTCCGCGACGGGAGCGCCGCCGTCCTGCTCGATCGGGGCGGCGTGGCCGTGGAGGTGGCCCACCTGGAGCGCGGCGCCTTCTTCGGCGAAGGGCGCGTGCTGGGCAGCCCGGTGGCCGGCGCCCTGGTGGCGCGGACCGACCTCTCGCTGGTGACGTTCCCGGCCCCGGTGCTGGGCGCGGTGGCCGAGCGGTACCCCAAGGTGCGCAGGCTCCTGGAGGCGGTCCAGGCGGCCCGGGAGCGGGACGCCGCGCACCGGCTGGGCGGGTAGGGAAGGGCTCCGCCCCAAGGAAACGCGGCGGCTCCGGGAGGGTCGGCGCCGGCCCCGGCCGAGCGGCGAAGACGGCCCATTTCGTGCTAGGGTCCCCGCCCCATATGCCCCGCCGCACCGACATCAAGAAGATCATGATCTGCGGGTCTGGCCCCATCGTCATCGGGCAGGCCTGCGAGTTCGACTACTCCGGGACGCAGGCCTGCAAGGCCCTCAAGGAAGAGGGTTACCAGATCGTCCTGCTCAACTCGAACCCGGCCACCATCATGACGGATCCGGGCTTCGCCGACCGGACCTACGTCGAGCCCATGACGCCGGAGGTGGCGGAGCAGATCATCGCCCGCGAGAAGCCCGACGTGCTCCTGCCCACGCTGGGCGGCCAGACGGCCCTCAACCTGGCGGTGGCGCTGGCCAAGAACGGCGCGCTCAAGCGGCACGGGGTGGAGCTCATCGGCGCCTCGCTGGAGGCCATCGAGAAGGCCGAGGACCGGCTCCTCTTCAAGCAGGCCATGAAGCGGGTCGGCGTGGAGATGCCCAAGTCGGGCTACGCCACCTCCTGGGAGGAGGCCTCCGCCATCGCCGACGACATCGGCTTCCCGGTCATCATCCGCCCCAGCTTCACCATGGGCGGGGAGGGCGGCGGCGTCGCCTACAACCGGGAGGAGTTCGAGCCCATGGCGCGGCGCGCGCTGACGCTCTCGCCCACCCACACCATCCTCTGCGAGGAGTCGATCATCGGGTGGAAGGAGTACGAGCTGGAGGTGATGCGCGACAGGAACGACAACGTCGTCATCATCTGCTCCATCGAGAACCTCGACCCCATGGGCGTCCACACCGGCGACTCCATCACGGTGGCCCCGGCCCAGACCCTCACCGACAAGGAGTACCAGGTGATGCGGGACGCGGCGGTCCGCATCATCCGCGAGATCGGCGTCGACACCGGCGGGTCCAACATCCAGTTCGGCACCCACCCGCGCACCGGGCGGCTGGTGGTCATCGAGATGAACCCGCGCGTCTCGCGCTCCTCGGCGCTGGCCTCCAAGGCCACCGGGTTCCCCATCGCCAAGATCGCCGCCAAGCTGGCGGTGGGCTACACGCTCGACGAGCTCAAGAACGACATCACCCGCTACACGCCGGCCTCCTTCGAGCCGACCATCGACTACGTGGTCACGAAGATCCCGCGCTTCGCCTTCGAGAAGTTCAAGGGCGCCGACGACGTCCTCACCACCGCCATGAAGTCGGTGGGCGAGGTCATGGCCATGGGGCGCACCTTCCAGGAGTCGCTGCAGAAGGCGCTGCGCGGCCTGGAGATCGACCGCTGCGGCTTCGAGTCGCCGCTGGGCAAGAGGCCCGGCCAGGCCTTCACCCCCGCCGAGCGGGCGCTGGTGGACGCCACCATCCGGGTGCCGCGCGCCCACCGCATCTTCTGGCTGGGCGACGCCTTCCGGGCCGGCATGACGGTGGACGAGGTCCACGCCGCCACCTTCATCGACCCCTGGTTCCTGCGGGAGATCGAGGAGCTCGTCGCCACCGAGGCCACCCTCGCCGAGGGCCTGCCGCGGGGGCGCGACGCCTTCTACGCGGTGAAGCGCATGGGCTTCTCCGACAGGCGCATCGCCCAGCTCGCCGGCGTCACCGAGCGGGTGGCGCGCGAGGCGCGCTGGGCCGCCGGGGTGCGCCCGGTCTTCAAGCGGGTCGACACCTGCGCCGCCGAGTTCGAGGCGCACACCCCCTACCTCTACTCGACCTACGAGGAGGAGTGCGAGGCCGACCCCACCGACAAGCCCAAGGTCATGATCCTGGGCGGCGGCCCCAACCGCATCGGGCAGGGGATCGAGTTCGACTACTGCTGCGTCCACGCGGCCTTCTCGCTGACGCAGGCCGGGTTCGAGACCATCATGGTCAACTGCAACCCGGAGACGGTCTCCACCGACTACGACACGAGCGACCGGCTCTACTTCGAGCCGCTCACCCTGGAGGACGTGCTGGAGATCGTCCACAAGGAGCGGCCCAAGGGGCTGATCGTGCAGTACGGCGGCCAGACGCCGCTCAAGCTGGCGGTGCCGCTCCACGAGCTGGGCGTGCCCATCTTCGGCACCAGCCCGGACGCCATCGATCGGGCGGAGGACCGCGAGCGGTTCTCCGCCATGATCGACAAGCTCGGCCTGCGCCAGCCGGAGAACGGGATGGCGCGCAGCGCCGAGGAGGCCTTCGCGGTGGCCCACCGCATCGGCTACCCGGTCATGGTGCGCCCCTCCTACGTGCTGGGCGGCCGGGCCATGGAGGTGGTCTACGACGACGCCGACCTGGAGGGCTACCTGACCGACGCCGTGCAGGCCTCCAACGAGCGCCCCGTCCTCGTCGACCGCTTCCTCAAGGACGCGGCCGAGGTGGACGTGGACGTGGTCTCCGACGGCAAGGACGTGGTGGTGGGCGGCGTCATGGAGCACATCGAGGAGGCCGGCATCCACTCCGGCGACTCGGCCTGCTCGCTGCCGCCCTTCAGCCTCGCGCCCGAGCTCGTCGCCGAGATCGAGCGGCAGTCGGTGGCCATGGCGCGCGAGCTCGGCGTCATCGGCCTCATGAACGTGCAGTTCGCCATCCAGGGCAAGGACGTCTACGTCCTCGAGGTGAACCCGCGCGCCAGCCGCACGGTCCCCTTCGTGGGCAAGGCCACCGGCCTGCCGCTGGCCAAGGCCGGGGCGCTCTGCATGGTGGGCCAGACGCTCGCCCAGATCGGCGTCACCCGCTCGCTGCGCCCCGGGCACGTCTCGGTCAAGGAGGCGGTCTTCCCCTTCGCCCGCTTCCGCGGCGTCGACAACCTCCTCGGCCCGGAGATGCGCTCCACTGGCGAGGTCATGGGCGTGGACCAGGACTTCGCGCGGGCCTTCTGGAAGGCCCAGGCGGCGGCCGGCAACACGCTGCCCCGCGGGGGCAAGGGCAAGCGCGCCTTCGTCTCGGTGCGCGACGGCGACAAGGAGGCGGTCGTCGGGATCGCCCGGCGGCTCAGCGGCCTCGGCTTCGAGGTGCTCTCCACGGCCGGCACGCACGCCTTCCTGGCGGCCCGCGGCGTCGCCACCACGCCGGTCCGCAAGGTCAAGGAGGGGCGCCCCTCCATCGTCGACCGGATCAAGGACGGCGACGTCCACTTCGTGGTCAACACCACCGACGGGAAGCGCGAGGTCTCCGACAGCGCCTCCATCCGGCGCGAGACCCTCATGAAGGGGCTGCCCTACTTCACCACCATGACCGGCGCCCGCGCCGGCGTCATGGCCATGGAGGCGGTGGAGGCGGCCCCGCTGGGCGTCCGCTCGCTGCAGGAGTTCCACGGGCTCCCTCCAGTTCGTTGACAGGAGGCGCCGCTTCACCAACAATCGTCCTCGACAGCGCGGCCGCCCCGGGTCCCCGGGTCGGCCGCCGGTTTTTTCAGAGAGGTGTGTCGTGTCCGAACGCGTGCCGATGACGAAGTCGGGGCTGGTCCGGCTCAAGGAAGAGCTCAAGCGGCTCAAGGCCGTGGAGCGCCCCAAGATCGTGAAGGAGATCGCCGAGGCCCGGGCCCACGGCGACCTCTCCGAGAACGCCGAGTACCACGCCGCCAAGGAGAAGCAGTCGCACGTGGAGGGGCGCATCCTCCAGGTGGAGCACTGGATCGCCTCGGCCGAGGTCATCGACGTCACCAGGCACGCCGGCGACAAGGTGATCTTCGGCGCCACCGTGGTGCTCTCCGACACCGACTCCGGCGACGAGGTGAAGTACCGCATCGTCGGCGAGCTGGAGGCCG
Source organism: Myxococcales bacterium (assembly GCA_021779335.1). GTDB lineage: Bacteria > Myxococcota > Myxococcia > Myxococcales > Anaeromyxobacteraceae > JADKCZ01. The sequence goes on from JAJYAW010000090.1 coordinate 8,427, forward strand.
ACCTGAAGCAGGGCAAGATCTCGGTGACCTCGCCCATCGCCCGCGCGCTCATCGGGCGCACCGAGGGCGACACGGTCACGGTCAACAGTCCCGGCGGCTCCCGCGAGTTCGAGATCCAGTCCATCGCCTTCGTCGAGGACGAGGTCGCGGAGTCGGAGTGATGCGGTAGGTTTGGCCCCGTGAGCCCCGCGGACGGCCGACCCGACAGCGCTGCGCCCGACGCGGCGGCCCAGGCCCTCTCGGCGCTGGTGCCGCCGCTCCGCTTCGCCGTGAAGGACGGCTTCGCCGGCCTGGCCCGCCTGGCCGGCTTCGGCGAGACCATCCAGGGGGCGGTGCGCCGGGCCCGCGCCGCCGGCGCGGCCGACAGCGCCGCGCTCAGGGCCCTCGAGGTCGAGGGGGCGGCCTTCGACGCGCTCGCGGCGCCGGAGCGACGCCGCGCCGCCGGCCGGCTGGCGGTCCACCTCGCGTCGCTCGTCCCG
>JAJYAW010000091.1 GCA_021779335.1 Myxococcales bacterium
CCCGTCCGTCGCTCTCACCCCGCCATCCTCCGACGTCGCGGGGGGTGGGCGGGGCTACGTTCCGGCGGGCCTCAGGATGGGGAGGTGTAGTTGTCGCCGGTGGGGAGGTGCAATTGTCGTCGAGCACAGGGCCGATCAGGCCTGGATCGCGCCAGTCCGTCGTGACCGCCCACGCGCCCGCCTGGGCGTGTCCGGGCCGCCCAGCGACCCGTGTTCCGGCGTCCACCGAGGCGCTGGCAGCGCCAGGCCGGCCGTCGAAGTGGCGTGGTCGCGCGGGGTTCGCCGCCACGCCCGGCTTGGTCCGGCGCTTGCGAGTGCGAGCGCCATGACCCGCCTCACCCTCGGCCTGGCCCTCGCGCTCACCGCGGTCCTCGCCCGTGGGCTCGACGCCACTGCCAAGATCCCACCGCTCCGCGACGGCGACCTGATCCTCCAGCGCTCCCGCTCCGCCCAGCGCGCCGCGGTCGCGGCCGACCTGCACCGCGTCCTCGAAGGTCTCCTCGTCGATCTGGAGCGACTCGAGCCCAGGCTCGTCGAGCAGCGGCGCCTTCAGCTTGCTGGTGACCGGCCCGGGGCGCACGCCGGCTGGGCTTCATGTCGCAGCCCCCGGCTTGACGCGCGGGCACCTCGCTGAGACCATGCCGGTCGAAGTCGCTCTTCCTGCGAGGCTGGATGTCCACCGTCGTGCTCCATGCGGATCGTGTGCGGGTGTCCGGGTCCTAGACGCGCTGGCCGCTGGCCAGGCGCCTGACAGGCCGCCTCACCGATCCAGTCGATGCGCCGCGAGGACGGCGGGCGCGCCGCTGCGCCCCCTGCCTCGACCGGCCCGAATCGCACGCGCCTCGCGCGCCGTGCCGCATGGAGTCCACCATGGAAGTCGATCTCTCCAGCCTCGGCTGGGATCCGTCGTTCGAAGCGGAGTGGCAGCGCGATCCGGCTCCCGGGCAGGTCCCCGCCCGCATCGCCGCGGAGCACCGGGGCGCCTACGAGGCGTGGGCCGCCGCGGGCTCCGGCTGGGTCCGGGTCGCCGGCCGCCTGCGCCAGGAGCCCGAGGCGCTCCCCGCCGTCGGCGACTGGGTCGCCCTGGACACGCCCCCGGGCCCCGACCGGACGGCCGTCATCCAGCGCATCCTCCCTCGCCGCACGGCCTTCGTCCGCGGCGCGGCCGGTCGGACGGCGGGCGCGCAGGTCGTCGCCGCCAACGTCGACACGGTCTTCGTCGTCTGCGGCCTCGACGAGGACTTCAACGTCCGCCGCGTCGAGCGCTACGTCGCCCGCGTCTGGGCCAGCGGCGCGCAGCCGGTGGTGGTCCTCAGCAAGGCCGACCTCGTCGAGGACGCGGGGGCCCGGGTGGACGAGGTCGCCGCCAGCGCGCCGGGCGTGGCGGTCCAGGCGATCAGCGCGCTGCTCGGCGGTGGCCTGGCGGACCTCCGGGCGCACCTGGCCCCGGGGCGCACGGTGGCCCTCGTCGGCTCCTCCGGTGCGGGGAAGTCGACGCTGGTGAACGCCCTCCTCGGCGAGGAGCGGATGGCGACCGGCGCGGTGCGCGACCGGGACGGGCGGGGTCGCCACGTCACGACCCACCGGCAGCTCGTCCTCCTGCCGGCCGGTGGGCTGCTGCTCGACACGCCCGGGATGCGCGAGCTGCAGCTCCTCGACGAGGCGGGGCTGGCGACCGCGTTCGAGGACGTGGCCGCGCTGGCCCAGCGCTGTCGCTTCGCGGACTGCGGCCACGGCGCCGAGCCGGGCTGCGCGGTGCGCCGCGCGGTCGAGGCCGGGGAGCTCGACCCGGCTCGCCTGGCGCACTTCCTCCAGCTCGGGCGCGAGGCCCGGGCCTCGGCGCGGCGCCACGACGCCCGCCTGAGCCGTGCCGACGAGCGCGCCTGGGGAAGGCTCCAGGCCGAGGCGCACCGCCAGATCCGACGGAAGCGCGGCGAGTAGCTTCGAGCGCAGGACTGCGCCCGCCGGGGCGGCGCCTCTCCGCCTGCCCGGCTCCTCAGGTGGAGCGCGGCCCCGTCGCAGGCAGGGGCGGTCGAGCGCTGGGCGGGCCGCCGTAGCGCTCCTCCAGCGCCCTCACCTTCTCGAGCCGCCGCCGGTGCCGGGGCGCCGCGTCGAAGCGGGCGTCCAGGAAGGCCTTCGCCAGGTCGGCGGCCAGCGCCGGGCCCACCACCAGCCCGCCCAGCACCAGCACGTTCATGTCGTCGTGCTCCACGCCCTGGTGTGCCGAGTAGGTGTCGTGGCAGAGCCCGGCGCGGATGCCCGGCAGCTTGTTGACGGCGGCCACCGCCCCCACGCCGCTGCCGCAGAGCAGGATGCCGCGCTCGGCCCGCCCCGAGAGCACCTCGAGCCCGACGAGCTCGGCCTGATCCGGGAAGTCGACCGGCGCGTGGTCGGAGGTGCCCAGGTCGACCGGGTCGTGGGCGAGCGCCCGCAGCGACTCCAGGACGTGCTGCTTCAGGTCGAAGCCGGCGTGATCCGAGGCGATGGCGACGCGCATGGTGGGGGCCCTCAGGGGTGGTCGCTGGCCGGAGGCCGGGCCAGCGCGGCCCGCGCGGCCGCCACGACGTGCTCCACGGTGAAGCCGAACGCCTGCTGCAGGGCCTTCAGGGGCGCCGAGGCGCCGAAGCCCTGCATGCCGACGACGAGCCCCTGCTCCCCGACGTAGCGCTCCCAGCCGAAGGTGGAGCCCTGCTCGATGGCGACCCGGGCCCTGACCCCTGGCGGCAGCACGCCGTCCCGGTACGCCTTGGGCTCGCGCTCGAAGAGATCCCAGGAGGGCATCGAGACCACGCGGGCGCGGATCCCCTCCGCCACGAGCGCCTCATGGGCCTGCACCGCCAGGGCCACCTCGCTGCCGGTGGCGATCAGGATCACCTCCGGCGCCCCGCCAGGCGGGTCGGCCAGGACGTAGGCGCCGTGCGCCAGGCCCGCCGCCGAGGCGTACCGTCGCCGGTCGAGCGTCGGGAGCGGCTGCCGGGAGAGCACCAGGGCCGCGGGCCGGTGGCGCAGCGACAGGACGTGCCGGTAGGCCTCCACCACCTCGTTGGCGTCGGCGGGGCGGAGCACCGTGAGGCCCGGGATGGCGCGCAGGGAGGCGAGCTGCTCGACGGGCTGGTGGGTGGGCCCGTCCTCCCCGTCCCCCATGGCATCGTGGGTGAAGACGAAGAGGGTCGGCAGCGCCATGAGCGCCGAGAGCCGGAGGGCGGGCCGCAGGTAGTCGCTGAAGACGAAGAAGGTGGCGCCGAAGGGGCGGAGCTTCGACAGGGCCAGGCCGTTCAGGATCGCCCCCATGGCGTGCTCGCGGACCCCGAAGTGCAGGTTCCTCCCGCCCGGGGTGTCCGCCTGCAGGTCGCCCGCCCCTTCCAGGAGGAGGGCGGTCATGGTCGACGGCCCGAGATCCGCCGCGCCGCCGAGCAGCCACGGCACGTTTCGGGCCAGCGCGTTCAGGACCTTGCCCGAGGCGGCCCGCCCGGACGGGCCGGCAGGATCGGCCGGGAACGCCGGGAGGTCCCGGTCCCAGCCCGCGGGGAGCTCGCGCCGCTGCATCTGGTCGACCTCGGCGGCCAGGCCCGGGAACTCGCGCCGGTAGGCGGCGAAGAGAGCCGTCCACGCGCGGTGGGCCGCGGCGCCGCGGGCGCCGATCCCGGCCGCGAAGTGCTCGCGCACGCCCTCCGGGACCAGGAACCGAGCGTCCTCGGGCCAGCCGTAGGCCCGCTTGGTGAGGCGCACCTCCTCCGCCCCGAGCGGCTCGCCGTGCGCCTTCGAGCTGTCCTGGCGGTGCGGCGACCCGTAGCCGATGTGGGTCGCGAGGACGACGAGGGTGGGCTGGCCGCGCGTCGCCCGGGCCTCGGCCAGGACGCGCTCCAGGCCGTCGACGTCGTTGGCGTCGCCGGCCCGCAGGACGTTCCAGCCGTAGCTCCGGAACCGGGCCGCCACGTCCTCGGTGAAGGCGAGGCGGGTCGAGCCCTCGATGGTGATGTGGTTGTCGTCGTAGACCCAGCAGAGGTTCCCGAGCCCCAGGTGGCCGGCGAGCGAGGCGGCCTCCGCCCCCACGCCCTCCATCAGGTCCCCATCGCCGCAGACGGCCTGGACGGCGTGGTCGAAGATCTCGAAGCCCGGCCGGTTGTAGCGCGCGGCGAGCCACCGCTGCGCGATGGCCAGGCCCACGCTGGTGGCGATGCCCTGGCCGAGGGGCCCGGTGGTGGTCTCCACGCCCGAGACCAGGTGGTACTCGGGGTGGCCGGGGGCCTTGCTGCCGAGCTGGCGGAACCGCCGGAGGTCGTCGAGCGTCACGGCCGGCCGGCCGACCTGCTCGTACTCGGCGTCGACGGCCTGCGTCCCGCTGAGGTGCAGCACCGACCAGAGCAGCATCGACGCGTGCCCGTTGGAGAGGACGAACCGATCGCGGTTGGGCCAGATCGGGTCCTGCGGGTCGAAGCGCAGCACCCGGTTCCAGAGGGTGTAGACGAGGGGCGCCAGCGCCATCGGCGTGCCCGGGTGGCCCGAGCCGGCGGCCTGCACCGCGTCGATGGAGAGCGTGCGGATGGTGTCGATGGCGAGCTGATCCAGCTGCGCGGAGGTCATGGCCGGTCCCGGCCACACGACCTAACGGCCACCGGCGCGGATGTCCCATGCGTTCCGCAGCATGCCCTCGGCGGGCCCGCCCCGATTGATGGCTGCGCCCGGGCGCGCTGGCGGCCATGGATGGCCCGCTCCGGCTCGGCACCTGGAGCGGGCGCCTCGTCACCCCGGTGTCGGCGAGGGTCGAACGCTCGCGCTCGACACCGCCGCCGTCGGGGTCCTCGGCCAGGAGGGCGGGATCAGGGTCATCCAGGCGTGGAACAGGGCTCCGGAGCTCGAGCGAGCCCCGGCCGGCCCTCCCGCCCCCGAGGCGCGAGGCCGACGGGGAAGGGGCTCACGGGGCGGCGCGCTTCTCGGTGGCCTCGCTGGCGCGCGCGATCGCCACCTGGTCCACGAAGCCGAGGAGGCGCCCCTCGTCGTCGGTCACCGGGATCTCCCTCACGCCGTTCGAGACCATCCGCTGGTAGGCCACCCGCAGCGCGTCTCCGGGCCGGACCGCCGGCGCCGGCCGCATCAGGTCCGCGGCCCTGGCGGCGCCCTCGCCCTGCGAGCCGCCCGCCGCCAGCGCGACGAGGTCCGCCAGGGTGACGATCCCGACCACCTTGCCCTCCTCCACCACGGGGAACACCTCCTGACGCTCCGGGCTGGACAGCCCCGCCAGGATCCCGGCGCGCGGCGTGTCTGCCCGCAGCGTGGCGTGCGGCCTGACGTCCAGCGGCACGTCCGCGACCTTGAGCGCCGAGAGCGTGTCGCCCACCCCGAAGCCGTGGAGGTGGATCCCGTCCTGGGCCAGCAGGGCCTCGTAGATCGGGACCGGCCGGTAGTGGCGCGCGATGCCGTAGGCCAGCGTGTTGGCGATCATGAGCGGGAGGATCAGCGAGTAGCCACCCGTCATCTCCACGATGATGAGGACCGAGGTGATGGGCGCGCGGATGATGCCGGCGAAGACGGCCCCCATTCCGACCAGCGCGAAGGCGCCCATCGAGCCGGGCCCGTGGCTCCACACCGCCATGTCCAGGGCGCCCACCGCGCCGCCGGCCATGCCGCCGATGAAGAGCGCCGGCGCGAAGATGCCCCCGGCGCCCCCGCTGGAGTACGAGAAGACCGTCGCGGCGAGCTTGAGCAGGCAGAGCGGGACGAGCACGCCCACGGCCAGGCGGCCGGCCAGGGCGGCGCCGAGGGTCGCGTACCCCCCACCGGTCACGCCGCCCGATCCGAGGTACTGCATGGCGACCACCGCCAGCGCCCCCGTGGCCAGCCCGCCGACCGCGGGCTGGGCCCACCCCGGGAGTCCCTTGGCGTCGCGAAAGGCCTTCCGGAGCGCCAGCAGGGAGTCCGTGAAGGTGATCGACAGCAGCGCGGCGATCAGCCCCAGCGCCGCGTAGAGGAGCAGCGACGACAGGTGCTCGAGCCCGGCGCCCGGCGCGATCTCGAAGACCGGCTGGGTCCCCAGGACGCTGCGCTCCACGATGGCGGCCAGCGCGGCGGCCACGATGACGCCGGACAGCACCGTCTGGTCGAGCGTCCCCACCACCTCCTCGATGGTGAAGGTGACGGCGGCGATGGGAGCGTTGAAGGCCGCGGCGATGCCGGCCGCGGCCCCCACCGGGAGGAGGCGGCGGACCTCGTCCGGCGAGAGGCGGGCCAGGCGGCCGATCCGCGTGGCCAGCCCGGCGGCGATCTGGACCGTCGGCCCCTCGCGCCCCAGCGACGATCCGGTGCCGATCTGGAGGGCGCTCACGAAGAACTTTCCCACGGAGTCCCGGACGCGGAGCGGCCCGGACCGGCCGGCGTAGGCCACCTTGACCAGCGGGATGCCGCTCCCCCGCGCGTTGGGCACCAGGTACTGGAGCGCCAGGCCCGACACGACGCCGCCGAGCGTCGGCACCAGCAAGGTCCACCAGATCCAGCTCCGGCCAGGGGCCGCCAGCGCCGGGTCGATCGCCAGCCGGCTCACGAGCTCGATGAGCAGGTGGAAGGCCACGGCGGCCAGCCCGCACGCGGCGCCGATGAAGACCGTCAGCGCGAAGAGCCGCTGGCGACCGCCCGGCACGAACCGGCTCGCCAGGCTCGCCAGGCGAGCCAGCCGCGCCGGCAGCGAAGGGGCGCGGGCGTCCCCCGTTCCCGGCTCCTGCACCATCCCGTTTGACCTCCCTGGGGGGATGTTCTACACCGGATCCAGCCTACGTTGCACTTGCAACGAACGCCCATGCCCCGCCGAGCGACGACCGCGATCCTCTCCCCCGCCATGAGGCCGGTGGTGCGGTCCCTCGCCCGGCCGGGGACCCTCGTCGTCCTCGACTTCGACGGCACCCTGGCGCCCATCGTGAGCGACCGCCGCGCCGCCAGGCTCTCGCGGACCACCCGGGCCCTCCTGGCACGGCTGGCCCGCCTCTACCCCGTCGCCGTCCTGAGCGGACGCGCCGCGGACGACGTCCGGGCGCGCCTCGACGGGGTGCCGGTGCGGTGGGTGATCGGGTCTCACGGCAACGACTGGCCCGGCGAGGAGCGGCAGCACCGGGCCTGGCGGGGGCAGATCGGCCGCTGGAGGGCCAGGCTCTCGTCGCGCCTCGCCGGGGTCCCGGGCCTCGAGCTCGAGCGCACCCCCCTGTCGCTGGCCGTCCACTACCGGCACGCAGCGGATCCTCGCGCCGCGCTGGCCGCCGTCCAGGCGGCCACCGCCGACCTCCCCGCCTGCTCGCTGGTCCTCGGCAAGATGGTGGTGAACCTCGTGCCGGAGGGCGCGGGCGACAAGGGGACGGCCCTCCGACGCCTCGTGCGCCTCGCCGACGCCGAGCGGGTCCTCTTCGTCGGCGACGACGTGACGGACGAGGCGGCCTTCGGCGCCCGGCTCGACGTCCCGGCCGTCATGGTCCGCGTCGGACGGAGCGCCGGGTCGAAGGCCGGCAGCTGGGTCCGCCGCCGCGACGAGGTGGACGTGCTGCTCGACCGCCTCTGCCGGCTCCGGGAGGTCGGCCCGCTCGGGGCCACGCTCGGCTTCCTGAAGGAGCTGTGGGCGCTCGAGCAGGGGCTCAACCGGCGCTCCCGGGCGATGCTGCGCCGCCATGGGGTCAGCGGACCTCAACGGCTGGCGGTCCGGCTCATCGGCCGCCTCGCCCCCATCCGCCCTGCGCAGCTGGCCCGCGAGCTCCACCTCCACCCGTCGTCCATCACCAGGCTCATCCGCCGGCTCGAGCGCCGAGGCCTCGTCCGCCGGACCACCGACCCGTCGCACCGGGGGCGCTACCTCCTCGAGCCCGGCCGCAAGGGCGGCCGCGTCGAGCGGCTCGGCGCCGGCACCGTGGAGAGCGCCGTCCTGACGGCCCTCGAGGCCGCCGGCGCCGAGGACGTCGCGGCCGCTCGGCGCGTGCTCTCGCTCGTCACGAAAGGGCTCGCCACGCCCAGGTGAGGCACCCGCGCGGCTGGTCGCGGCGAGCCCGGCGCTCCGTGGTAGCGTCCGGCCGTGCCGACCAGGGTCGCCGCCATCCTCGCCGGGCTTGCGTCCGCGGCCCTGTTCGCCTGCGAGCGGCCGCCTCCGCCGCCAGCCTCGGCCCCGTCTGCTCCACCGACCGCGGCAGCGCCGTCCGGGCCCGCGCCCGCTGCCCCGGCCCAGGCCGGGCCGCCCGTTCAACCCTCGGCCCTCGGCCCGCCGACGGTTGCAGCCCTGGCGCCAGCACCGGCCCTGGCCCCCGCCTCGACCCCCGGCCCGGTCGCCTCCCCTCCGGTCGCCTCCCCTCCCGTCGAGGTCCTCGAGGCCCAGGCGCTCATCCCCGGCGCCACCACCCCCCTCGAGAGCGGCGTGCAGGTCACCGTGGATCCAGGCGCCACCTTCCGGGTCCGGCTCAAGGGCACCTACCCCGATGCGCGCCTCTCGCTCCTCGACGCCGGCGACGACATGGTGCCGTCGGCGGGGGCCCGGGAAGCCGGCGCGACCACGACCGTCACACTCCAGCCGTCCTCGCCTCTCAAGCCTGGCGGCGGCTACCGGCTCCGCGTCGACGGCGCCACCACGCGAGAGCTCCAGGCCGCCGACGGCACCGCCCGCGCTCCCGTCGAGTTCTCCATCCTGGCCGCCGGCGAGCCGCCCGCCGCGCCCAGGGCGAAGCTGAAGAAGGCGAAGAAGCACCCCTGATCCCTGGAGGTTCGCACCGTGCCAGACCGCACCGCCTCGCCCCCCGCCGCTCCTCGCTCCAGCCGGCCCGGACGGCCAGCGCCGCGCCTCGCCCGGGCCGCCCTCGCCGGCGCGCTGGCCGCCGCCGCCCTGGCGCTGGGCGCCCCCGCCGGCCCCGCCCGGGCAGCTCAGC
>JAJYAW010000092.1 GCA_021779335.1 Myxococcales bacterium
TGCGCAGCGCTGGCGAGCGCCACCAGGGCGTAGCCGCGCCAGCGGCGGGGGCGGCGGGGAGGGGTCGACACGTCGGAGGTGGGCTCGCTGCTCATGGGGACTCCAGGGTCACATGTTGCCGGAGGTCGCCGCGGCGGCGCCGCCGCCGCCGTCGGCGGGAGCGGCTGGACCCGTCGCGGACATCGAGGCCGCGCCTGCCGCGCCGGCGCCGGGCACCGACCCGGTCGGCATGCCACCCGAGCCGCCGGCGGCGGCCTCCAGGCTCACCTCGTCGGCGGCGATGGCGACGCGCCAGGCCGCCGCCACGGCCTGGAGGAAGCCCTCCTCGTCGGCGATGACGCCGCCGACGGCCTCGAGCACGGACGCGAAGGCGACGCGGCCCACCCGGAACTGGCTCATGGTGCTGTCGACGGTGGCCTGCGACTGGATGAGCAGCCCGTCCTGGTAGAGGCCGGCCGACTCCACCAGGCTCCCGAGCAGGACCTGGCGCTCCTGGACCCGGAGGCGGAGCAGCTGCAGGACCGCCTCCACGCCGCCGTCGCTGGCGGCGGCGCGGGCCTCGCTCTCGGCCAGGGCCCGCGACTGCTTCGAGCCCGAGAAGATGGGGAGGCTCACCGAGACCCCCGCGGACCACATCGGGTCGAGCCCTCCGCGCGGCATGATGGCCGCGCTGACGGCCAGGTCGGGGTAGCGATCTCGGCGCGCCAGCGCCACCTGCGAGGCGGCGCGCGCCGCCTGGAGGCGGGCCAGCTGGAGCTCGGGGCTGCGCCGCTCGGCGTCGGCCAGGGCGGCCTCGACGCCCGGGACGGCGGGCAGCCCCATGTCGCGCAGCGAGGCGGTGGTGGGGAGCGGCTCGTCGAGCGGGTGGGCGCGCAGCCGGTTGAGGGCCTGGAGCCTGGCCCGCTCGTCCGCCTGGAGGGTCCAGCGCCGCTGGCGGAGGCGGCTCCGCTCCAGCTGGGCGCGCAGGATGTCCGACTGGGCGCCCTCTCCCGCCTCGTAGCGGATGCGGCTGAGCCCCTCGGCCTTGGTCCAGAGCGCCTCGAGCCGGGCCTGCAGCGCCAGCCGATCCCGGGCCAGGAGCAGGTCGAGGTAGGCGCGGCGCACGTCCGCCTCGGCGGTGAGGCGCGCGCGCCCCAGGGAGGCCTCGGCGAGCCGCACCCCCTCGGAGGCCACCTCGGCGCGCAGGCCGAGCTTGCCGGGCCAGGGGAGCGGCTGGGTGATCATCACCTGGTAGAAGCTGGTCGGCATCTTGCCGACCTGGAGCCCGGCGAAGCCGTCGTTCTGGAGGCCGAGCGACAGCGTCGGATCCTGGAGGGCGCCGGCCTGGGGGACGCGTTCGCGCTCGGCCCGGACCAGCGCCTCGGCCTGGCGGAGCTCGGGCCGGCGCGCCAGGCTCTCGCGGAGGAGCTCGGCGAGCACGGGATCGGCCGGGCGCACCGGCGAGCCCGGCGGCGGCGGCGGCGGCGGAGCCTGGACCTGGGCCTGGGCCTGGGCCGTCGCGGCGAGGAGGAGCGCGGGGAGGGCGAGGAGGAGGGGGGCGCGCATGACGACACGAGGCATAGCACCGGTCATGCCAGGCGGGCGGGCCCGTCGGGGGCCGCCGACGCCGCGAGGCCGCGCCTGGTGCTGGCGGCTTCCGCGCTGGCGTCCGCCGCGTCGACCCGGCGGCCGGAGCGATTCCGGGTTACGCTGTGACGACCCCGGTCACGCCGATCCGGGCCGGGCCGTTCGCAGACCGTGAAGGCCGCCCCGGCCCGCGCCAGGCCTGGCTCGGCCCTTGCTCGGGAACGTCGGACCCGCCATGCGCTCGCCCTCCGGAACCGCCCGCCGCCTCATCCTCGCCTTCGCGGTGCTCCTCGCCGTCTTCGGGGTCTCCTCGTACTTCGCGCTCGCCAGCCTGCGCGACGTCCAGGGCGGGCTCTCGCGGATGAAGGAGCGGGAGGAGGGGGTCCGGCTCGCGCTGGAGCTGGCGAGCGCGGTGCGCGACCAGTACGCCCACCAGGCCCACACCATCATCCTGGGGAACGCCTCCCACCTGCCGTACTACACGGAGGCGGAGCGGCACGTCCTCGACCTGGCCGCCCAGGTGCGGGCGCGCGTCGGGGCGGCGGACGAGCGCGCCTGGGTCGCGGAGATCGAGCGCTCCACCGCCGAGCTGGACCGGATCTTCCGGGAGCGGATCCTGCCGGCGGTGCTGCGGCGGGACGAGCCGGAGATCATGGCGGCGCACGCGCGGGCGCAGGTCGTCGTCTCGCAGATCCAGGAGCTGACCGCCCGGCTGGTGGACCGCTTCGAGAGCTCCATGGGCGACATCCAGAGCCAGGTGCGGGCGGTCCACCAGGCGGCCTTCCGCTGGACGCTCTTCTTCCTGGCGGGCGCGCCGCTGCTGGCGGCCGGCATCGGCTTCTCCATCTACCGCTCGGTGGCGCGGCCGGTGGCGCGCCTCTCCGAGGGCGCCGCGCGCCTGGCCGCCGGCGACCTCGAGGCGCGCATCGCCATCGACAGCCCCGACGAGTTCGGGGCGCTGGCCAGGCAGTTCGACGCCATGACCCGGTCCATCAAGGATCACCAGGAGCGGCTGGTGCAGAGCGAGAAGCTGGCCGGGATCGGCCGGCTCGCGGCCGGCGTGGCCCACGAGATCAACAACCCGCTGGCGGTCATCCTCGGCTACGTCAAGATCCTCCGCCGCAAGTCGGACGGGGCGCTGGCGGAGGACCTGGGCATCATCGAGGACGAGGCGGTGCGGGCGCAGGAGATCGTGGAGGGGCTGCTCGACCTGTCGCGGCCGCTGGCGGCGGCGCCCGAGCCGGTGGACCTGAGGGCGCTCTGCGACGAGGCGGTGGCCCGGCTGGCCGACGGCGGCCGGCTCGCCGGCGCCACCGTCGAGGTGAGCGGCGCCGGCGGCGTGGAGGGGCACCCGCAGAAGCTGCGGCAGGTGGTGCTCAACCTCGTGAAGAATGGCGCGGAGGCGGCGGGTCCGGGCGGGCGGGTCGAGGTCCGCGTCTCGCAGGCGCCGCAGGGCGGGGCCGCGCTGGAGGTCTCGGACAGCGGGGCGGGCCTGCCGGCGGAGGCCGCCGGCCGGCTCTTCGAGCCCTTCTTCACCACCAAGCCGGGCGGGACCGGCCTCGGGCTGGCGGTCTCGCTGGGGATCGTCCAGGCGCACGGCGGCGCCGTCGAGGTGGCGTCGCCGGCCGGCGGCGGGGCGCGGTTCACCATCCGCCTGCCGGCCTCGCCGCCGGGGAGGGTCTAGCCTTGGAGCGCGCGCGCGTCCTGGTGGTCGACGACAAGGAGAACATCCTCAAGCTCTTCGCCCGCATCCTGGGCGACGGCTACGAGCTCACCACGGCGGCGGACGGCGGCCGCGCCATCTCGCTGGTGGCGACGCAGCCCTTCGACGTGGTGGTGACCGACCTCCAGATGCCGCACGCCGACGGCTTCGAGGTGCTGCGGGCCGTCAAGGCCCGCGCCCCCGAGACGGAGGTCGTCATGATGACCGCCTACGCCACGGTGCAGGACGCGGTGGAGGCGATGAAGCAGGGGGCCTACGACTACCTGCAGAAGCCCTTCGACCCGGACGACGCCAGCCTGGTGGTGGCCCGGGCGCTGGAGCGCAAGCGGCTCAAGGAGCAGGCCGCCGCGCTGCGCCAGGAGGTGGGGGGGGTCCACGCCTTCCACAACCTGGTCGGGAGGAGCGATCGGATGCGGGAGGTCTACCGGCTGCTGGAGCAGGCCAGCGGGCTCGACATCACCGTGCTGCTCCAGGGCGAGACCGGCACGGGCAAGGAGCTGGCGGCGCGCGCCGTCCACTACCACAGCGCCCGCAAGGAGCGGCGCTTCGTCCCCGTCAACTGCGGCGCGCTGCCGGCCGAGCTGGTGGAGAGCGAGCTCTTCGGCCACGCCAGGGGCTCGTTCACCGGCGCGGCGGGGATGAAGCGCGGGCTCTTCGAGGAGGCCGAGGGCGGGACCATCTTCCTCGACGAGATCGGCGACCTGCCGCTGCCGATGCAGGTGAAGCTCAACCGGGCGCTGCAGGAGAAGGAGATCCGGCGGGTGGGCGACACGGCCGCCATCCGGACCAACGTGCGGGTCATCGCCGCCACCCACCGGGACCTCAAGGCGGAGGTGGCGGCCGGCCGCTTCCGCGAGGACCTCTTCTACCGGCTCAACGTCTTCCCGGTGGTGCTGCCGCCGCTGCGGGAGCGGCGCGAGGACGTCCCGCTGCTGGCGGGCCACTTCCTGGAGAAGCACGCCGGGGTGCTGGGGCGCCGGCTCACCGGCTTCGAGGCCGACGCCCTGCGGGCGCTGACGGGCTACCCGTGGCCGGGCAACGTGCGGGAGCTGGAGAACGCGGTGGAGCGCGCCGTGGCCGTGGGGACGGGGACGACCGTGGCGCTGCGGGACCTGCCCGCGGACGTGAAGGGGACCCAGGAGGGCTCCCTCCCGCCCGAGGTGCTGGCCAGGATGCCCTACCGCGAGGCGGTGGACCTGGCGCGCGACCGCGTGACGAGGGACTACCTGGTGGCGCTGCTGCGGGAGCTGGAGGGGAACGTCACCCGGGCGGCCGAGCGGGCCGGCCTGGCGCGCGAGAGCCTCCACCGGCTGCTCAAGCGCTACGGCGTCCGCTCCGACGACTTCAAGGCTCGGTAGCCGGGCCGGCCCGCCGCGCCCACCGCGCGGCGCGGCCGGCCCGGGCGGCCTCCGGGGTCGTCACTCGACGACGAGCACGCCCGAGATCATGTCCATGCCGCAGGCGTAGCGGAGCGTGCCGGCCTTCCTGGGCGTGAACTCCACCAGCACCGGCTGGTTGAGCGGCAGCTTCCGCGAGATGCCGAGGTCCTTGATGACGATCTCGGTGGCGCAGGTGCGGTCGGTCTTGCGGGTCACCAGGAGCCGCACCGGCGCGCCCTTCTTCACGTGGATCGAGGAGGGGACGAAGCCCTCGCCGGTCACGGAGACCTCGATGGGCGCGGCGGCCCCCGGCGAGGCCGGCGCGGCGCGCTGGGCGAGGGCGGCCGCCGGCAGGAGCGAGACGAGGAAGGCAGCGGCGAGGGGCAGCAGCGGCTTGGCGGTCATGCGTCGAGATCTCCGGGGTGAGGCGACCTCGAGGGCGAGGCGCGCCGTTCGACCCCATCCAAGCATGGGGCGTGCCGCCCCGCCGGCGGGCGGAGGCCTGGAAGGACGGCGGATCCCGCCCGTCCCGGGCGCGGAGGCCGCCACACTGTGACCGGGCCGGTTACGCCCGTCGTGGAGGGCGGCCTTGCCCCGGCGCCGGCCGGACGTTACTCGGCCTGGAGCGATGGGAGCGGAGGAGCGCATGAGGCGATGGTGGTGTGCGGGGGTCGTGCCGGCCGCGGTCCTGGGCGCGCTCGCGCCCCTGGGGCTCGTGCTGTGGGGCGGCTTCTCCGCCAGGCCGGAGCCGCCGGCCCTCGAGGCCCGGCTGGCCAGGCGCCTCAGGGAACTCGCCATCCCGGCCGCCATCCGGGACGCGCCGAACCCGCTCCAGGCCACGCCCAGGGTCCTGGCCGCCGGGCTCGACCACTTCGCCGACCACTGCGCCGGCTGCCACGCCAACGACGGGAGCGGCGCCACGCCGCTCGGGCGCCAGCTCTATCCGCGGGCGCCCGACCTGCGCGGGCCGGCGACCCAGGGGCTCTCCGACGGCGCGCTCTTCTACGCCATCGAGAACGGCGTCCGCTACACCGGGATGCCGGGGTGGGGCGGCGCCGGGAAGCCGGAGGAGAGCTGGAAGCTGGTCGCGTTCATCCGGCACCTGCCGGACCTGAGCGCCGAGGAGGAGGCGCGGATGCGGAGGCTCAACCCGCGCGGTCCGGAGGCCTGGCGGGAGCTCCAGGACGAGGAGGAGTTCCTGGGCGGCGGTGCGCCCGCACCGGCGCCGGCGCACGTTCACCACTGACGAGATCTGGAGGACCCCATGCGAAGGTTCATCGCAGCAGCAACCCTGGCCGTCGCGCTGGCCCAGCCGGCCCTCGGGCACGAAGGCGGCCGGCACGTGAAGGGCGTCGTGAAGGCGCTCGAGGCCCAGCGGCTCGTGGTCACCGACCTGACCGGCCAGGACGTGCCCTTCACGGTCACGCCGTCCACGAAGTTCGTCCGCGGGGAGAAGGGGATCTCCTGGAGGGAGGTCAGGCCCGGCGAGCGGGTCGTGGTCCACGGCGAGCTCGAGGGCGCCAGCCTGTCCGCCGCCGTCGTGATGGTGGCCGCCCCGAGGAGGGAGTGACGCCGGGGGCCACAGCGTGGCCCGGCGGGAACATCCGCCCTGCGCCCTTCGTCAGAATCACGGAGGAAGGACCGGGCGGCGCTGGCCCGCCCGGTGCAGGGCGGTGGGCCGGGACGCGACGGACGCGGCCCAATCCCCTGGAAGGTCCCGAGCGACTCGCTCCAACCGCAGCACGTCGATGGCCGAACCCGGCCGCAAGGAAAGGCTCCCCGTGAAGATCCGCTTCTCGTCCGCAGCAGCAGCAGTCCTGGCCGCCCTGGCGCTGTCCGCCTGCGGCGGCAGCAGCAGCGCGCCTCCCACCCCGCCGGTCTCCGACGGGACCATCAGCGGCGCGGTGGTCGACGGGCCGGTCGGCGGCGCCTCGGTCAGGGCCTACGCCGTCTCCGGCGGCACGATGGGCGCGCAGGTCGGCGGCGGCACCACCGACGCCATGGGGAACTTCACCGTCTCCATCGGGAGCTACTCGGGGCCGCTCATGCTGCAGGCGAGCGGCGGCAGCTACGTCGACGAGGCGACCGGGGCCGTCATGACCATGCAGGCCGGCGACGAGATGGCCTGCGCCATCCCCGCCGTCGCGGCCGGCGCGGCGACCACCGGCGTCCAGATCACGCCCCTCACCTCGATGGCGCACGCCCGGGCCCACCACATGGCCGGGGGCATCACCGCGGCCAGCATCACGGCCGCGAACGCGGCGGTGGGGGCCTACTTCTCGGCGGGTGACATCCTCCACACCGCGCCCATGAACCCGCTGGTCGCCGGGGCCGGCGCCGGCGCCAGCGCCGACGCGCGGAACGCCGGGATGGCCATCGCGGCCATGTCGCAGTACGCGCAGTCCATCGGGATGACCTCCTCCTCCGGCATCGTCACGGCCATGATGGACGACGCCAGCGACGGCGTGATGGACGGCCGGATGAGCGGCGCGACCATCGCCATGGGCGGCGGGATGATGGGCGGGACCATGATGGCGGCGACCGCCGGCACGAGCGGCCTCGCCGGCGCCATGGCCGCCTTCGTCGGCTCCGCCAGGAACGCCTCCGGCGTCACCGCGGCCGACATGACGGCGCTCATGACGCAGCTCGACGGGTCCACCGGCCAGCTGCCGGGCGCAGGCGGCGCCAGCACCGTCGGGATGATCTCCGGCGCGGCCGCCGCGGGGCCGGTGGCGGGCGGAACCGTCACGGCCTACGCCGTCTCCGGCGGGATGGTGGGCGCGCAGCTCGGCACGGCCCTCACCGACGACTCGGGGCACTTCGCGGTCCCGGTCGGCAGCTACGCCGGCCCCGTCATGCTCCAGCTGTCCGGCGGCACCTACCTCGACGAGGCCACCGGGACCAGGATGCCCATGCTGGCGGGTGACGCGATGGGCGCGTGCCTGGACGCGGTCGCGGCCGGCGCGACGACCACCGACGTCCAGGTGACGCCGCTGACGTCGATGGCCTGGGCGAGGGCCAGGAGCATGACCGGCGGGATGACGCCGGCCAACATCCAGGCCGCCAACGCCGCGGTCGGGGCCTACTTCTCGGTGGGCGACCTCCTCCACACGGCGCCCATGGACGCCACCGCGGCGGGCTCCGGCGCGGCGGCGACGCAGGACATGAAGGACGCCGGGATGGCCCTGGCCGCCATGTCGCAGTACGCCCTGGCCCTGGGGATGACCTCCTCGTCCTCGGGCGTGATCACCGCCATGATGGACGACGCGTCGGACGGGGTCATGGACGGGATGATGGGCTCCGCCCCGATCTCGATGGCGGGCATGGGCGGCATGATGGGCGGCACGATGCAGGCCCACGCCGGCACGACCGGGCTGGCGACGGCCATGTCCGACTTCATCGGCTCGGCACGGAACCTGTCGGGCGTCTCGGCCGCCGACATGGCGGCGCTCATGACGCAGCTGGCCGGCTCCAGCGGCCAGCTCCCCGGGGCCGGCGGCGCGGTCACGCCGCACGGGATGGTGAGCGGCACCGCCTTCATGGGCGCCGTGAGCGGCGGCACCATGACGGCCTACGCGGTGAGCGGCGGGACGATGGGGCCGCCGCTCGGCGCGAGCGCGGTGGACGCCTCGGGCCGCTTCACCATCCCGCTGGGCGCCTACGCCGGCGGCGTCATGCTGCAGCTCGGCGGCGCCACCTATCTGGACGCGGCCACCGGCACCCCCATGACGGCGCAGGCCGGCGACGTGCTGACGGCCTGCCTCCCGGCGGTGGCGGCCGGCTCGACGACCACCGGGGTCCAGGTCACGCCGCTCACCTCGATGGCCCAGGCCATGGCCCAGGGCCTGCCGGGTGGGATGACGGCCGCCAACGTCACGGCGGCCAACGCCGGCGTGGGGAGCTACTTCATGGTGGGTGACATCCTCATGACCGCGCCCATCGACCCGGCGCTGGCCGGCTCGGGCGCGGGCGCCAGCCCGGACGGGAAGGACTACGGGATGTCCATCGCCGCCATGTCGAAGTACGCCGCCACGGTGGGGATGACGAGCTCGTCGTCCGGGATGTTCGCGGCCATGACGAAGGACGCGTCGGATGGCGTGATGAACGGGATGATGGGCACCACCTCCATCGCCATGGGCGGGATGGGCGGGGGGATGATGGGGGGCGGGTCGATGATGCCGGCGACCGCC
>JAJYAW010000093.1 GCA_021779335.1 Myxococcales bacterium
CAGCGCCGCCTCGCGCCGGCCCCACTCGCCCTCGCACTCGAAGCCGGGCGCGGGCACCAGGGCGCGGCACATGCGCGGGCGGTCGGCGAAGGCGAGGCGGCAGCCCCGCTCGCCGAGGAAGGCGCAGGGCGCCAGCTCCTCCCGCGGCGCGCCACCCTGCCCCCGCTCCAGCACCGAGGCGGGGCGCGGGTAGCGGATGAGGCGGCGGCGCTCGGCCTGTGGCGGCTCGACGCCGTCCACCCACGGCACCCCGACGTGGTCCGCCAGCACCCAGTCGCCGCCGGCGAGCGCCGCGGCCAGCGCGGCGGCCGGGTCCGGCGCGGCCAGGAACCGCTCCGGCGCCTCGATCCCCGGGCGCGTCCGGCAGCACTGCCCGCCGCAGGCGGCGCACAGGTCGGGCCGCTCGTTGCGCTCGTCGCCGGTCAACGGAGGAGCGCCTTCGCCATGACGGTCCAGTCGCGGTGGGCGTCCCCCTCGGCCAGGAAGCGGTCCATGTGGGCCGCGATGGCGGGGATGGCCGCCAGCGTGACGCCGCCCGCGCCGGCCGCCTCCAGCATGAGCCGGGTGTCCTTCCTGGCCATGCCGAGCTCCCAGGAGGGGTGGTCGAAGTCGCCGGCCAGGATCCGCCTCATGCGGGCCGGCACGAGCGCCCCGGGGTTGAAGAGATCGAAGAGCGCGGCCGCCTCGCCGGCCGGGATGCCCATCCCCTTGGCCAGGCCCAGCGCGTCGATGAGGCCGGTGGTCATGGCCACCAGGAAGAGGTTGCCGATGAGCTTGAGGCCGGCGGCGCGCTCCTCCTGCGGCCCGACCCAGGCCAGCCTGCCGGTCATCCGCTCGAGCGCGGGGGCGAGCGCGTCGAAGCGGGCCCGGTCGCCGGAGGCGAGCATGAGCCCGGTCCCCTCCAGCGCGTTGGCCGGCCCCATGAAGACCGGCGCGTGCTGGAAGGGGACGCCGCGCGCCGTCCAGCGGGCCACGCGGGCCGCCGTGCCGGCCGGCGAGGTCGTCGAGTGGTCCACCACGACGGCGCCGGGCGCGAGGCCGGGCCGGGCGCGCTCCAGCACCTCGTCCACCACCGCGTCGTCCGAGAGCGTCAGGTGGATCCGCGAGGCGCCGCGCACCGCCGCGGCCGGGTCGTCGCAGGGGACGGCCCCGTCGGCGGCCAGGGCCCGCGCCTTGTCAGGGGTGCGATTCCAGACCTGCACGGCCTCGCCGCGGCGGCGCAGCGCGCGGACGAAGCCGGTGCCGAGGAGGCCGGTTCCGAGGAAGGAGATCATGCCTCATCTTGCCACACATGGTCGCCGGCCGGAGTTCGTCCGCGGCCCGTTCATCGGCGGCCGCGCCCGGGTCACGGGTCGGCTCGAGGCGCTCGGCCTGTCACCATCAGGCTGGGCTCGGTGCTCTAGGCCAGGCGGGCCCCCAGCTCCCGGAGCCGCTGGCGCAGGATGGAGCGGTGGCACCGTGCCTCGTCCTCGCAGTAACAGCCCACCGAGAAGTCGGTCTGGCGGGACAGCGCCGCGAGGAGCTCGAGCGCCCGCCGGGGGCCCGGTGCCGAGAGCTCCCGGCGGTAGCGGCGCTCGAAGGCGGCCCACTCGCGGTCCGTGGTGGCGCGCAGCGCCTGGGCGACGGCCGCGGTGCTCGGGGCGACCTCGGGGAACCAGAGATCGTAGAAGTCGCGCCGGGCGAACTCGGCCTTGGGCACGCCGCGCGGCGGCCGCCGGACCGTGCCGAGGCGCAGCCCCTCCCCCTTGGCGCGGGGAGTGCCGAGGCGGACGATGCGGACGGCCATGCGCGAGTCTGGACCGGGGAACCGGTGGCAGGCAAGCGGGTCCGGCCTACCGATGTTCGTCCCGGCGGCCGTCGTGGTCATGCTCCCCGCGATCGCGGTCATGCTCCCCGCGGTCGTGGTCATGCTCCCTGCGGTCGTGGTCACCGCCGTGGCCGCGGGACTCCTGCCGGCGCGACCGCTCCGCGGCGTGCTCGGCGCGGATGGCCTGCTGCCGATCCCAGGCGTGGGGGTAGCGATCGCCGACGTACTGGCGCTGGTAGATGGGGAGCGGCGCCGGTGGCGGCACGGCGCGGCGATCCCAGCGGTCCCAGCCCGCCCGACGGTGCTCCCAGCCCCGCCCCCAGTGGTCGCCCCAGCGAGGCGGCGCATCGGCTCGCCAGCCGCGGAAGTAGGCCGGCGGGCGGCGGTAGTAGCGGATGGGCACCCTCAGCACGAAGGCCGGGACGACCTCAGGCGCCACGAACTGCCACGGGCCGTTGTACCAGGCGCTCGAGTACCAGCGGTCCTGCTGGTAGACCCAGTACCGACCGTCGTAGAAGAAGTAGTTCGCATCGGCGCGAGGGTCGTAATAGACGGGGTAGCCGGGCACCTGGACCAACTCCGGGTAGGTCGGGACGTTGAGGCCGATGGAGAGGCCAGGGGCCTGGACCTGGAAGCTGACCTGGGCCTGGGCCGAGGCGATCGGGGCGAGCAACGTGAGCGCGACGAGCATGGAGCGCATGGTGGAACCTCCTGCCCATCGACGTCTGCATCGTGCGCGCCAGCGAGGCGAGGCCAGCAATATCGGTGATGTGCGTCGGCCCAGTGCCGGGCGCGTGGTCCTCAGGGTCACAGGCGAGCCGGGCGAGGTCGTCCAGAACCAACTCCTGAGCTGGGCCCGAATGTCCGGCACCGCACACGGCACCGCACACCGCCCCCGTGCAGCCCGCCGCGGCGCCTATCGGGCCATGCCCATGGCGCGGTACGCCCAGCGGAAGGTCTCGACCGGGACGCTCGTCTCCCAGTGGCCGGTGGCGCGGGCCACCAGCCAGGCGACGAGCATGACGCCGAGCGCGGCGGCCGGGACGACCCAGGGGGACCAGGCCTTGCTCCCCTTCCGCGTCACGCCCAGGCAGTCCGGGCTGGTGCAGGCCGCCACGCAGGACATGCAGCCGGTGCACTCCGGCGAGAGGACGCGCAGCCTGGCGTGGACCGGGATCTCGACCGGGCAGGCGCGCGTGCAGGCCTGGCAGTCGTTGCAGGCCTCGGGATCGCGCCGGACCGAGAGCGGCGAGAGCCAGCTCGCCACGCCGAGCAGCGCGCCGTACGGGCACAGCCAGCGGCACCAGGCGTGCTTCACCACCAGCGACAGGGCGGCCAGGCCGCCCAGCACGGCGAGGGAGGTGGCGCCCGGGGAGGTGAAGAGCGCCAGCAGCTTGGCGTCGGCCACCAGGTTGTAGGGGGCGTGGAGGAAGGCCTCCACCGCCTCGAGGTCCATCCGGACGAAGACGGTGAAGGCGAAGAAGGCGAGGAGCAGGTACTTCACGCCCGAGAGCGGCAGGTCGAGCCAGCGCGGCACCGCCGGCCAGCGGCGCCGCCAGAGGGTCCTGCGCCCCAGCCACTCCAGCGCCCGGGAGAGGGTGCCCACCGGGCAGACCCAGGCGCAGAAGGACTTGCGGGCCAGCAGCGCCGTGCCCAGCGCCGCCAGCAGGATGGCCAGGCCGGCCGGGTGGACGTCGTCCCAGGCGCCGGTGAGGAGGAGCCGCTTGAGGCCGAGCAGCGCGGCGATGGGAAGGAAGGCCTCCACCGCCGGCGGACGCGCCGCGCCGAGGGGCCCGTCGCCCGCCGCCGCCGCGGCGAAGCGGGCGAACTGCCAGCCGGTGAGGAGCAGGAACGCGAGGTAGGCGAGCTGGACGGCCCAGCGGACCCGCGGGAGGGCGCGCCAGGGGTTCCTCCACCTCGAGCGCGGCGACGCGGCGTCGGAAGCGGCGGGCGCTTCCCCTCCACGTGGCGGTGGGAGCGGAGGCGTGGAGGCAGCGGAGGCGGGTTCGGTCATGCGGGCGGCCCTGGCGTCTGGAGCGGGCGCACCCTACCGCAGCCCCGCCGCGCGGCAACAGGCACCGGGCGGCGAAGGCGCGGACGCCGGTCCGCCCAGGTCAGCCCAGCCCGACGCGCCGGCCGAGCTTCCGGGCCAGCTCCCGCGCCTCGGGATGGCCCAGGGCCGCGGCGGCGGCGCCATAGATCGACGCGCTGAGCGCCACCAGGGGCAGCAGCCGCAGCGCCAGGGCCGCGCGCGTGAAGGCGTGGGGCCCGTCGAGGGACAGGAGCCGCCCCCCTCCCCAGGCCACCAGGCCCATGAGGGCGCAGGCGGCGAGGGCGCGGGCCACGGCGTCCAGCAGCGGGCCGAAGCGCAGGCCGGGCAGGCGGGGGCGCAGGCGCAGCACGACACCCAGCAGGCCCGCCAGGCTGGCGAGGCCGTTGGCCAGGGCCAGGCCGCCGGTGCCCAGGGGCTCGAGCAGCAGGAGGCTGAGGACCACGTTCAGCACCAGCGTGGCCCCGGCCAGGGCGGCGGGGCCGCGGTAGTCCTTGAGGGCGTAGAGCGCCTGGTTGCCCAGCCGCTGGGTGGCCACGAAGACCAGCCCCACGGACTGGAAGACCAGGGTGAGGGCCGTCCAGTCGGAGGCGGCGGGCGTGTAGGCCCCGGTCCGGAAGATCAGGGCGCAGATGGGCCTCGCCAGCACCGCGAGTCCCATGGACGCCGGCAGCACGAGCAGCGCCGACGCGGAGATGGACTGGGTGAGGCTGCGGTTCAGGGCGGGCCAGTCGCGGGCCTCGGCCTGGCGCGACAGGGTCGGCAGGCCCGCCGTGGCGAGGCTCATGGCGAAGAGGCCGAGCACCATCTCGCCCATCATGCCGCTGTTGTAGAGCACCATCTGGGCGCCGTCCGGGAGCCGGGAGGCCAGCATCGTGCTGATGAGGGCGTTGATGGGGTAGATGCCCGCGGCCAGCAGCCCCGGGCCCATCCGCCGCAGGGCCTTGCGGACCCACGGATCGCGCAGGTGCAGCCCGAAGGCGAGGCCGAAGCCCTCGCGGCGCGTGGCCGGGAGCACCACCAGCAGCTGGAGCACGCCCCCGACCAGCACGGCGAAGGCGCAGACGACGGCCACGGTCTCGAAGGGCACCGGGCCGCCGCGCTCCAGCACCCTCAAGGTCGTCCAGCCGAAGGCGATGAAGGCCAGGTTCCAGAACACCGAGACCGAGGCGGCCAGGGCGAAGCGATGGCGCAGGTTGAGCAACCCCGTGAACCCCGCCGTGAGGCTCACCAGGGCCAGGTAGGGGAACATGATGCGGCCCAGCCTGGCGGTGAGCTCGCCCTGGACCTCGGGGCGCCCCCGGGTGAGCAGGACCGCCAGGGGTCCCATGAGGAGCAGCACCAGCGCGACGCCCAGCAGCAGGAGGGCCAGCAGGGTGCCCAGGAAGCGGGCGGCCACGACCTTCACCGCCGCCTCGCCCTCGGCGGCCTCCGCCTCCGCCAGCGTCGGGAGGAACGCCGCCGTCATGGTGCCCTCGGCCGTGAAGCGCCGCAGCAGGTTGGGCAGGCGGAAGGCCACGGCGTAGGCGTCAGCGGCCGCCCCGGCCCCCAGCACGTTGCTGAGGAAGAAGGTCTGGGCGAACCCCGTGATCCGGCTCAGCAGGGTCATGAAGGACACCACCGCCGCCGAGCGCAGCAGGTGGGGCCGTGGCGTCGCGATCATCCTCGAGGGCCCCCTGGCACGTCATCGGGCGGTGGCCGGGGCGTCTTCAAGGCCCGGATTCTGCCACGGCGCCTCGGCCCCGACCTAACGTTCCGACCGGCAGGCGGACCGCACCTGGCGCCGGCACGAGCCGTGGAGGCGACGCGCGCACTCGGCGTCCGCCATCTGCTAGAGTCACCCTCCTCCGGAGGGTCCCCCCATGCGGCTTCCGCCTGCGCTGCGCCTCATCGCCACCGCCGTCCTGACCTTCGCCGCCGCGGCCGCCCTCTGGTGGCTCGTCGGCTACCAGATCGGGAAGGGCGTCCTCTCGGACACCGGGGGCCTGCTGGCCTTCCGCCTGGCCTACGGCTTCGAGGCGCAGGCCTTCCTCGAGCTCCTGGCGCTCGCGCTGGTGGCGCCGGTGGTGCGCGAGGTGTGGAGCGGCAGCGGCCCGCCGCCCTGGCTGGCGCTGGCCGGCGTGGCCGCCGGCGCCGCGCTGGCCTTCGGGGACCGGGGAGGCAGCGCCTCGATCTCCATCGCCTTCTTCGTCTTCGCCGCCGCCGCCGCCGCCGAGTCGTCGGGCCCGGCCCAGCTCGTGTCCGCCCTGGCCGGCGCGCTGCTCGCGGCGCTGGCCCACGCCGCCGCCCTCCACGTCGGCACCGGCGAGCGAATCCTGGTGGTCGGCCTGCGAGCGGTCTTCTGCTACGGCCCGCTGCTCGTCGGGCCCACGTTCGCCGACCGGCTCCTCGATCGCGCCAAGGCGTAGGCGACGGCCTCGACGCCGCGGCGTACGCCGCGGCGCGGGCCGGGAGGGGTGCCGGGAGGGGTGCCAGGAGGGGGGCCGGGAGGGGGGGGCCGGGCGCGACCGCGTCGACCGGTGGCCACCCGCCCGGGCGCTCAGCGCTCAGCGCTCCGACGAGGCCGCGAGCGCCGAGGCCGCCAGCACCAGCCCGGCGCCGACGAGGAGCGGTGCGGTGACGGGCTCCCCGGCCACCACGGTGCCGAGCGTGAGCGCCACCGTGGTGTCCACCAGCGGGATCGTCCCCACCACGAGGAGCGAGACCCGCGGGAGGAGCCAGTAGAGGCCGAGGTAGGTGAAGACGGTGCCGCCCACCGCCAGGTAGGCCACCGCCGCCAGCGCGCGCGGCGTGAAGGCGGCCGGGGCGCCGTGCTCGAGGAGCGCCGAGGCGAGGAGCAGCGCCGCGCCGGCGCCCAGCGACTGGCCGAAGGTCATCACCACGGGCGAGAGCGTCAGGCCGCGCCGCCGCACCAGCACGTTGGCGAGCGCGCAGGAGATGGAGCCGGCGGTGATGAGCACCGCCCCCAGCAGCGGCGTGCCGGCGGGCCCGGCCCCGCGCTGCCCGGCCAGGCCGGCGCCCGCCTGCAGCACCACCACCCCCGCCAGGCCGAGCAGCGAGAGCCCCAGCTTGCGCGGCGTCGGCGCCTCGCCCGGCACCAGCAGCCACCCGAGCAGCACCAGCCAGACCGGGAAGGTCGAGAAGAGGACCGCCGCCAGCGAGGAGGCCACCATGGTCTGGCCCGCGAACATGAGGCCGTACGGGATGGTCACCTGCAGGAGGCCGATGCCGAGCGCCCAGCGCCACTCGCGGGCGGCCACCCGGGCCGCGCCCCCGCGCAGCGCGAAGGGGAGGAGCAGGGCCGCCGCCAGCAGCATCCGGACGCCCACGAAGCGCAGCGGCGGGAGGTCGAGCAGCCCGAGCTTGACCACCAGCCAGGTCGAGCCCCACAGGGCGCAGACGGCGGCGTAGACGAGGACGAGGCGGGCGCGCACGGGCGCCCCTTGTACACCCTCGGCCCGGCGCGGCAAGCCGGCGCGTGCCCCGGCTCAGACCAGGAGGCCGACCAGCAGCGCGCCGATGAGCACGAACGCCAGCGTCACCTTCACCACGCCGCCGAGGAGGAAGCCGACGAAGGCCCCGGCGCCGGCCCGCAGCGCCCTCTCGAAGTCCGGGTCCCGCCAGTACTCCAGCAGGATGGCGCCCACCGCCGGGCCCAGGATGATCCCGGCCGGGCCGAGGAAGAGGCCCACCACCAGGCCGAGCGTCGCCCCCACCACCGCCCAGCGCGACGCGCCCGAGGCCTTGGCCCCCAGCGCGGCGGCCACCCAGTCGACCGCGAAGATGACGGCGGCCAGCAGCCCCACCACCAGGAGGGTGGGCCAGCCCACCAGCCTGAAGTCGCCGGCCCAGGCCACCAGCAGCGCGCCGCCGAGGAGGAGGAGCGAGCCCGGCAGCACCGGCAGGACCACGCCGGCCACGCCGAGGAGCAGGGTCAGGGCGCCCAGCGCGTAGAGGATCCAGGCCACCTGGGACTACCCGTGGCGGAAGGTCTTCACGCCCAGCGCCCACTCCACCAGCGCGGCCAGGATGGCCATCCCCACGGCGACCAGCAGCGCGCGCAGCACCCCGATCCCGTAGGCCCCCGTGATGGCGGCGAACCAGAACGCCACGTAGAGCAGCCAGGGCAGGAGGAGGAACCAGAGGAACTTGGCCAGCGTGACGTACCAGGCCACGGAGAGGACCACCGACACCACCAGGGCCAGGCCCAGCGTGTTGCTCGGGTTGCCCGGCGAGACCAGCCCCACCGCCGCCATGAGCACGGCGGCGGAGAGGGCGAAGCGGACGGCGAAGGCGGCGAGCCGGCGGAGCACGGGGAGAGCATGGCACGCCCGGTCGCCGGGGGGCAGGCCCATCCGAAGGGTGCGGCGCTCGACCACGCGCCCGCGGCGCCCTAGGATCGCGCCATGCACCGCTTCGGCGCCCCGTGGGACCGCGCCCTCACCA
Organism: Myxococcales bacterium; assembly: GCA_021779335.1. Taxonomy (GTDB): domain Bacteria; phylum Myxococcota; class Myxococcia; order Myxococcales; family Anaeromyxobacteraceae; genus JADKCZ01. Next base: position 8,304 of record JAJYAW010000093.1, read on the forward strand.
CCTCCACGGTCGTGGCAGGGCTGCTCCTGGTCGGGCTGGCCCTCTGGCTGCCGGGGGTCGGCCTCCTCGCGCCCCGGCCCGCGGACGGCCCGGCGGCGCTGCGGCTCGTCCCGCTCGGCCTCCTCGCGCTCCTGGCGGTCACCTGGGCGCTGGCGCCGAGCGGCTTCGCCCTCCAGGGGGGCGAGCTCCTGCTGGAGCGGCGCATCGGCCCTTTGCGGATCCCGCTCGCCCGGGTGACGGCGGTGCGCCTGCTGCCGACCATCGCCCGGTCTGGCACCCGCCGGTACGCCGGGACGAGCGGCCTCTTCGGCTACTTCGGGCGGTACTGGAGCCCGGCGCTCGGCCGGTTCCGGCTCCACGCCACCCGCCGGACCGGGCTCGTGCTCGTCGACACCGAGGACGGCCGCTGGGTCCTCTCGCCCGAGCCGCCGGAGGCCTTCGTGGCGGCGCTGCGGCGGGCGGCCCCCCGGGCGGTCGAGGCCCCGCCCCCCGGCGCCGGGCCGGAGGCGACCGGACGGGGTCG
>JAJYAW010000094.1 GCA_021779335.1 Myxococcales bacterium
GCCTGGCCGGCCCCCTGGAGGACGAGGTCGAGCGCGCCGCCCGCTCGCTGCTGCGCTGCCGGCGCGTCGCCCCGGGCCGCGCGTGAACCGGCCCGTCACCGCCGCGCTCGACGGCCGCATCGGCGCCGCGCTGGAGCAGGCGCGCGAGCTGGAGCGGCGCGCCCGGCGCCTCGTCCTGCTGGCCCGCGTCCACGGCGGCGAGGCGGCCGCCCAGGCCTGGGTGGTGGAGCTGCAGCGCGAGCCGGTGCGCAGCCGCGCGGCGGTGCTGGCGCGGCTGGAGCACGGCGATCCGTGCGGCGCCCTCGGCGTGGCGCTCACGCTGGTGGAGGCGATCCGGGCGCGCGGCCTGGAGGCCTACGGCCGGACCATGGAGGCCATGGCGCGCGCCGGCGGGGAGCCCGGCCACGCCTGAGGCGCGGCGGCCGGCGCCGCGCCGCCTCCGCCGGCCGGGGCCACCCGGGCGGCTCAGGCGTCGGCGGGCGGGACGGCCCGGTCGAGCAGCTTGACCAGCGCCGCCACCGAGGAGACCCCGAGCTTGGCCATGATGCGGCTGCGGTGGACGTTGACCGTCTTCACGGCGGCGCCGATCTCCTCCGCGATCTCCTTGCTCCGCAGGCCGCGGGCCACCGCCTGGCAGACCTCCAGCTCGCGGGGGGTGAGGCGCCCCAGCCGGTCGCGGGCCTCGCGCGCCCCGTCCCGCGCCCGGGCCCGCTGCTCGGCGTGCCGGAGGGCCGTGGTCACCGCCGCCAGCAGCTCCTTGTTGCCGAAGGGCTTGGCCAGGAAGTCCACCGCGCCGGCCTTCATGACCCGCACCGAGGTGGGGACGTCGGCGCCGCCCGAGATGAAGACCATGGCCGGAGGGGTCTCGGTGGCGGCCAGCGCCCGCTGGATCTCCAGGCCGTCCATCTCCGGCATGTGGACGTCGAGCACCAGGCAGCAGGGTGGGGTGAGCGGCGCCTCCTGGAGGAAGCGGCGCGGCGAGTCGAAGGCGGCGACGCGGTAGCCGGCGCGGCGCAGCACGCGGGCCAGCATCCGGAGCACGAACTCGTCGTCGTCCAGGAGGTAGACCTGGGGTGGCGGCGTCCCGGCCGGTGCCGTGCCTCGATCCTTCATCGTCCCTCGTTCCCGTCGGCTGGAGCGGCGCTCCACCAGGATCGTCCTCCGGAGGCGGCGGATGTGACGGGTACTAGAGCGTGACTCGGTCCCAGAGTCGATGGGAGATCCTACCTACGACGCCGGGTCGGTACGCCGCCCGCGGGCCCCCGGGGCCCGCCGCACCCGGCCGCCGGGTCAGCCCGGCCGGCGCTCCAGGCCGGTCCGGCCCACCCAGGCGCAGGCGAACTGGTAGGCGATGCGCCCGCTCCGGTCGCCCTTCCGCTGCGACCAGAGGATGGCCTCGGCGGCGGCCTCGGCGGTCCAGGGCGCCGCCACGCCGGCCGCGGCGGCCAGCTTCTGGGCCCAGCGGCGCACCACGTCGACGTAGAGCTCCTGGCTGAAGGGGTGGAAGGCCACCCACAGGCCGAAGCGGCCGGAGAGCGACATCTTCTCCTCGGCGGCCTCGCCGTGGTGGATCTCGCCGTTCACCATCATGGCGCCGCGGTTGTCGCTCTCGTACTCGGGGATGAGGTGGCGGCGGTTGGAGGTGACGTAGAGCAGCACGTTGTCCGGCAGGGCGTACACCGAGCCGTCCAGGGCGCTCTTGAGCACCTTGTAGCTGGCGTCGCCGGTCTCGAAGGAGAGGTCGTCGGCGAAGACGACGAAGCGGAAGGGCTGCGCCTTCAGGCCCGCGACGATGGCGGGCAGGCCGGCCAGGTCTTCCTTGTCCACCTGGACGAGGCGCAGCCCCTGGCCCGCGTAGGCGTGGAGCAGGGCCCGCACCAGCGACGACTTGCCGGTGCCGCGCGTGCCCCACAGCAGCGCGTGGTTGGCGGGCAGCCCGGCCAGGAACTGGCGGGTGTTCTCCTCCAGCGCGGCCTTCTGCGCCTCGATGCCGAGCAGGTCGTCGAGGTGGGTGGTCTCCGCGCCGGCGACCGGCTCGAGCGCGCCCGCCAGCGGGCCGCGGCGGAAGCTGGCGGCGTGGCAGCTGGTCCAGTCGATGGGGCGGGCCGGCGGCGGCAGCAGCGGCTCCAGCGCGGCCAGGACGCGCTTCAGGCGATCGGTCAGCTCGGGGTCGAGGCTCATGGCCCTCCGGGCGCGGGCCGGCGCGGCCCGCCAGAAGAGATCGGGGCAGGGACCGTGCGGCCCCTGCCCCGTGGACGAAGCGGTGCGGTGCGCCGCTCCGCTACTCGGACTTGAGCCGGGCCGTGTTGACCGCGCCCACCTTCTCGAGGGCCAGGGCCTTGATGAACTCCCGGTTCATGCGCGCGATGAACTTGACCTTGATGCCCTTGGGGCAGGCCGCTTCGCACTCGTAGTGGTTGGAGCAGTTGCCGAAGCCGTTGTCGGCCATGGCCTGGACCATGGCGGCGACGCGCTGGGGCGCCTCCACCTGGCCCTGCGGCAGCTCGGCGAGCTGGGACACCTTGGCGCCGGCGAAGAGCATGGCGGCGCTGTTGGGGCAGGCCGCCACGCAGGCCCCGCAGCCGATGCACTCGGCCGCGTCCATGGCGTAGTCCGCCTGGGGCTTGCCCACCAGCACGGCGTTGCCGTCGGGCACGCCGCCGGTGTGGCAGCTGACGAAGCCGGCGGTCTGGATGAGCTTGTCGAGGGCGCTCCGGTCCACCACCAGGTCGCGGAGGATGGGGAAGGCCCGGGCCCGCCACGGCTCCAGGTAGATGGCGTCGCCGTCCTTGAACTTCCGCATGTGCAGCTGGCAGAGCGTGGTGCGCTGCTGGCCGCCGTGCGGAACGCCGTTCACCACCGCCGAGCACATGCCGCAGATGCCCTCGCGGCAGTCGTGATCGAAGGCGATGGGCTCCTGACCCGCCTTGATGAGGTCCTCGTTGACCACGTCCAGCATCTCCAGGAAGGAGTGGTGGGGCGTGATGTTCTTGGCCTCGTAGGTCTCGAAGCGGCCAGGCTGGTTCGGGCCAGCCTGGCGCCACACGATCAGCTTGAGGTTCATCGTCTCGTGCGCGCTCATTACTTGTAGCTCCTGACGGCCAGGTGGACGTTCTCGAACTTGAGCGGTTCCTTGTGGAGCTCCGGGTCCTTGCCGACGCCCTTCGACTCCCAGGCGGCCGAGTAGGCGAAGTTGGCGTCGTCGCGCATGGCCTCGCCGTCCGGGTACTGGCTCTCCACCCGGAAGTGGCCGCCGCAGGACTCCTTGCGGTGCAGCGCGTCGCGGGTCAGCAGCTCGGCGAACTCGATGAAGTCGGCGGTGCGGCCGGCGTTCTCGAGCTGCTGGTTGAGCTCCTCGCCCGAGCCGGACACCTTGACGTTCTGCCAGAACTCCTCGCGGATGGCGGGGAGCTTCTGCAGCGCGTCGGTGAGCGACTTCTCGCTGCGCGCCATGCCGACGTCGTTCCACATCAGCGTGCCGACCTCGCGCATGAACTCGGTGACCGTCTTCTTGCCGTTGACGGCGAGGAGCTGGTCCCGGGTGGCCTTCACGTCGGCCACCGACTTGAGGCACTCGGGGTGGTCGGCCTTCACCTTGCCGGGCTTGGTCTGCGCCAGGTAGTTGGCGATGGTGTACGGGATGACGAAGTAGCCGTCGGCCAGCCCCTGCATGAGGGCGCTGGCGCCGAGCCGGTTGGCCCCGTGCACCGAGAAGTTGGCCTCGCCCAGCACGAAGAGGCCCGGCACGTTGCTCTGCAGGTTGTAGTCCACCCAGAGGCCGCCCATGGAGTAGTGCGGGGCCGGGTAGATGCGCATGGGGCGCTGGTAGGCGTTCTCGTCGGTGATGCGCTCGTACATCTCGAAGAGGTTGCCGTACCGCTCGCGGATGGTGCCCTCGCCGAGCCGCTTGATGGACGCGGAGAAGTCGAGGTAGACGCCGCGGCCGCCCGGGCCCACGCCGCGCCCCTCGTCGCACTGCTCCTTGGCGGCGCGCGAGGCGATGTCGCGCGGGGCCAGGTTGCCGAACGACGGGTACTTGCGCTCGAGGTAGTAGTCGCGATCCTCCTCGGGGATGTCGTTGGGCGCCTTGTTGCAGTCCTCCTTCTTCTTGGGCACCCAGATCCGGCCGTCGTTGCGGAGCGACTCGGACATGAGCGTCAGCTTCGACTGGTAGTCGCCCGCCTGCGGGATGCAGGTCGGGTGGATCTGCGTGTAGCAGGGGTTGGCGAAGTAGGCGCCCTTCTTGTGCGCCTTCCAGTTGGCCGTGACGCTGCACCCCATGGCGTTGGTGGAGAGGTAGAAGACGTTGACGTAGCCGCCGGTGGCCAGCACCACCGCGTCGCCCACGTGGGTGCGGAGCTCGCCGGTCACCAGGTCGCGGACCGTGATCCCCTTGGCCTCGCCGTCCACCACCACGAGATCGAGCATCTCGGTGCGGGGGAACATCTTCACCGCGCCCAGGCCGATCTGGCGGGAGAGGGCCGAGTAGGCGCCCAGCAGGAGCTGCTGGCCGGTCTGGCCCCGCGCGAAGAAGGTGCGGGACACCTGGGCGCCGCCGAAGGAGCGGTTGTCCAGGTAGCCGGCGTAGTCGCGGGCGAAGGGCACGCCCTGCGCCACGCACTGGTCGATGATGTTGTTGCTGACCTGGGCGAGCCGCCAGACGTCGGCCTCGCGGGCGCGGAAGTCGCCGCCCTTGATGGTGTCGTAGAAGAGCCGGTAGATGCTGTCGCCGTCGTTCGGGTAGGCCTTGGCGGCGTTGATGCCGCCCTGGGCCGCGATGGAGTGGGCGCGGCGGGGGCTGTCCTGGTAGGCGAACGCCTCGACCTGGTAGCCGAGCTCGGCCAGCGTGGCGGCGGCCGAGCCGCCGGCCAGGCCGGTGCCGACCACGAGGATCTTGTACTTCCGCTTGTTGGCCGGGTTGACGAGCTTCAGCGAGTCGAAGCGGTGCTTGTCCCAGGTATCCTGGATGCGCCCGGTGGGCGCCTTGCCGTCGAGGATCACGTTGGTTTCCCCTTACTTGCCAGCGAGGGCGAGGAGGATGAGCACGGGGATGGACCCGTAGCCGATGAGGAAGATGGTGGAGAGGACCTTGCCGCCGGCGCCGTAGGCGGGCTGCAGCTTGTCGTTGGAGAGCCCGAGCGTCTGGAAGAGGCTCTGCACGCCGTGGGAGAGGTGGAGGTAGAGCGCCACCATGCCGACGACGTAGGCCAGCGCGATGGACGCCTTGTGGAAGGCGTCGGTCACCATGGCGTAGACGTCGAAGCGGCCCAGCGCGTCGGTGCCGAGCACCATGCCGGGCAGCGCGCGGATGGTGAAGTGGAGCAGGTGGTAGCCGATGAAGACGGCCAGCAGCAGGCCGGTCCAGATCATCGACTTGGAGGCGAAGGTGGCGCGCAGCGCGCGGTCGACCGCGTACTTGGTCGGGTTGGCGGCCTCGTTCTCCAGGGTGATCTGGATGGAGATGACGAGGTGGGCCAGCACGGCGACGAGCATGACCACCCGGGTGACCCAGACGAGCGGCCCGAGGGCGTGGAGCTTCTCGGCGTAGGTGTTGATGCCGTTGGCGCCCGCGAAGATGGTCATGTTGCCGAGCAGGTGCATGACGACGAACAGGACCATCATCAGGCCCGTCACCGCCATGACTGCCTTTCTGCCGATTGAGTCCGAGAGCAGTCGCATGAGTCCTTCCCTCTGTGGTGGATGACCGGCGGCGCCTGGGGTGGGGCGCCGCCGCGCAGGAGACTTCCCGAAGGTGAGGCGAGGCGACAGGGTACGAAAAATGAAGGCGCTTGTGTGCAGGATCGTGCGGAATCTTCGTATCGATACGCGATCTTACGTCGACCGAAGCAGTCCTTGATGCGTGGACCTGGGAGGTCTACGAACCGGCGGCGCGGCTCCCGAGGCGTCCGGCGAGGGCTCCGGGCGTCCCGCTTGACAGGCTCGAGCGGAACTGCCTAGTTTGTTCGCCGAACAAACAAAGTCTGGCTCGCCTGGAGAGAAGCCGACCACCACCGTCGGAACCCGCGCGCGGGCGCCCGACCACTGACACCTGGAGGCACCATGACGATTCGCACGTGGTCCAGCGCGGCCCTGGCGCTGGCGGCCGTCCTCACCCTGTCGGCGTGCGGCAGCAAGTCGGCGGCGCCCCCCGGCCCCGGGGACGTCTTCGGCGACGCCATCAACCCGGGCATCGACTACCAGCCGTTCGCCGGGTCGGACATGACGGCCCAGTCGATCGACTCCTCGGCGTCCCACTCCGGCTCGGCCTCCTTCCGCGTGCTCGTGCCGGCCTCCGGCTACGTGGGCGGCGCCTTCGTCTCGGCGACGGCGCGAGATCTCTCGCCCTTCAACGCCGTCACCTTCTGGGTGAAGGCCAGCAAGGCCGCCACGCTCAACGTGGCCGGCCTCGGGGTCGACAACACGCCCTCCACGCCCTTCAAGACCGAGCGCGCCGCCATCCCGGTGACCGCGGCCTGGACCAAGGTGGTCATCCCCATCCCGCTGCCGGCCAAGCTCACCGCGGAGAAGGGGCTGTTCCACTTCGCCGAGGGATCCGACGAGGGCGCCTACACCCTCTGGTTCGACGACATCCGCTACGAGGCGCTGCCGGCCGCCGAGATCGGCGCGCCGGCGCCGGCCATCGCCACCGAGACCCGGCCCCTCGACATCGGCGCCACGCTCCAGGTGAACGGGGCCTCGGTCACCTACCCGACGCCCGGCGCGGGCGCGACCATCTCCGCCGGCAACCGGTTCTTCACCTGGGCCTCCTCGGCCGCCGCGGCCACCGTGGACCAGGACGGCGTGGTCGCCGGGGTGTCCGTCGGGAGCGCCGCCATCACCGCCAAGCTCGGCACCGTCGACGCCACCGGCACCACCACCGTGAACGTCGCCGCCGCGCAGGCGCCCGCCGTGGCGGCGCCCGCCCCGACCCTGCCGGCGGCCGACGTCATCTCGCTCTTCTCCAACGCCTACACCAACGTGCCGGTCGGGACCTGGTCGGCCTCCTGGGACCTGGCCGACGTCACCGACGTGCAGGTGGCCGGTGACGACGTGAAGAAGTACACCAACCTGATCTTCGCCGGCATCGACTTCACCGGCACCCCCATCGACGCCTCCGCCATGACCCACTTCCACGTCGACGTCTGGTCGCCCAACGCCACCAAGTTCGGCGTGAAGCTCGTCAACTTCGGCGCGACCACCACGGAGCACATCGTGGCCTGGAACGCCGGCACCACCCCGCCCTTCGTGCAGGGCGCGTGGATGAGCCTCGACGTCCCGCTGGCGGACTTCACCGGGATGACCTTCGAGGCGCTCGGCCAGATCATCCTGGTGGACAACGGCGACGCGGGCGTGCCGGGCGACGAGGCCGGCACGTTCTTCATCGACAACGTCTACTTCCACAAGTAGCCCGGTGGCCCGGGGCGGCGCGCGCCGCTCCGGGCCGCCTTGCCTGGCGGGAGGTGGCGTGGTTGGCTCGGCGGCCTTGAGGACGGATGGGCGAAGGACGCGAGGGGAGGGCGGCGCCGCGGCGAGGGCGCGCCGCGAGGGCGCCCGCGTGCCCACCCGCCCGCTGGCGCCCCCGGTCCTGCGGCTGATCTGGCAGGAGCGGCGCATCTCCCGCGCCGACATCGCGCGGCGGCTCGAGCTCTCCCGCTCCACCGTGTCGGAGATCATCGAGGAGCTCCTCCCCACCGGCCTGGTGGCGGAGGTCGGCGCCGGCGCCTCCAGCGGCGGACGGCGCCCCATCGTCCTCGAGTTCCAGGACGACGCCTTCCACCTGCTGGGCGTGGACATGGGCGCGGCCCACGTCTCGGTGGCCCTCACCAACCTGCGCGGCCAGGTGGCCGCGTGGGAGGAGGCCCGCCACCCGGTCCGCGAGGATCCGCGCGGCGCCCGCAAGGTCGTCGGCCGGCTGGTCGAGGCCTGCCTGGCCCGCGTCCCGGGGGCGGCCGCGCGGCTGGTCGGGGTCGGGGTGGCCGTCCCGTGCCCGGTCGATCCGCGCCACCCCGACGTGCTCTCCGAGGTGGTCATGCCGGCCTGGGGCGGCCGCCTCGGCCTCGGGGCGCTGGCCGAGCGGCTGGGCGTCCCGCTGCTGGTCGACAACGACGCCAACCTGGGCGCCCTGGCGGAGCGCTGGTGGGGCGCCGGGCAGCAGGTCGACGACTTCGCCTTCATCAAGGTGGCCACCGGCGTCGGCTCGGGGCACATCATCGACGGGAAGATCTACCGGGGCGCCTCCGGCATCGCCGGCGAGATCGGGCACGTGGCCATCGACACGAACGGCCCGCCCTGCGTCTGCGGGCTGCGCGGCTGCCTGACCACCTTCATCGGCACCAAGGCCATGGTGGAGCGGGCCGGGGCGCTGCTGCGCGAGGAGCCGCACGGCGCGCTGGCCGGGCGGCCCATCACGCTCGACGGCCTCGTCGACGCGGCCCTGGCCGGCGACCCGCTGGCGCAGCAGGTGGTGCGGGAGGCCGGGGAGAAGCTGGGCGTGGCGGTGGCCGGCATGCTCAACCTGATGAACCCGGCCCTGGTGATCGTGGGCGGCGGCCTGGCGCGGCTGGGCGACCTGCTCCTCGAGCCCATCCGCCACACCGTCCGGTCCCGCTCGCTGGTGGCCTCGGTGGCCGCCTCCGAGATCGTGGCCAGCGCGCTGGGCGCCCAGGACGTCGCGGTGGGCGCCGCCACGCTGGTGCTGCAGGCGGCCCTGGCCGACCTGCGGCGCTTCCCGTTCGCGGCGGCTCGCCGCGGAGGTTCCCCGTGACCTTCCCGCCTCGCCCGCTCCGCTGGACCGCCCTGCTGCTGGCCGCCGGCGCGCTGGC
>JAJYAW010000095.1 GCA_021779335.1 Myxococcales bacterium
GCCAGACCGGCGCGCCCGGGTCGAGCCGCCCCTCCGCGGCCCGCTGGCGCAGCCGCGACAGCGCCAGCGGCCCCGACCAGCCCACCGCGTCCGCCACCCAGTACCCGCTCGTGTCCATGGCCCCTCCCGGCGCACCAGCCTACCTCGCGGGCGGCGCGGGCGGGGCTACCGCAGCCGCTGGTACACCTCCGCCGGGATGACCGGCGCCAGGCCGCCGCCGCCCAGGATGTTCACGATGGGTGAGGCGGCGGCGCGGACCACCGAGCCGCCGGGGCGCACCGGCCCCAGGCCGCAGTAGGTGGAGAGGTCGCGGTAGAGGACGCCGCGCGTCTCCTCGTCGCCGGCGATGCGGGTGGCCGGCTTGCGCACCGCGAAGATCCGCTCCTGGGCGACGAAGCCGCCGCCGCGCCCGTCGGCGAGCGCCTCGGCCACCACCCGCGCCCAGGCCTGCGGCGCGGTCTCCGCCCCCAGGTGCACCGACTTGCCCCCGTAGTCCCAGCTCCGCTTGATGACGAACCCCTCCCGCTCCCGCTCGAGCCGCGCCGCCACCCCGGCGTCGAGCCGGCGCGTCCAGGGGAGGCGCGCCGCCGCCCCGCGCTCCGCCTCGTCGAGCCCGGCCCGCGCCGCCAGGCCCGGGTCGTCGGCGCACTCGGAGAGCCGGGCGAAGAGCGCCTTGGCCTCCAGCAGCCCGTTGACCGGGTTGTAGAGCGGGTAGCGGCCCGGGGCGAGCAGGGCCCGGGCGAAGGGCGCGGAGGGCTCGACCCGGTGGGCCCAGACGTGGCGGTAGAGGAGGTCCCAGTCCTCCGGCACGCAGGCGGCCGGGACCAGGTTCTCCACCCGGTGGCCCTGCGCGCGGAAGTGGGCCTCGAGCCGGCGCAGCTCGCCGATCTGGGCGTCGCCGGGCCTCGAGACGATGGCGATGGAGGGGCGGGCCTTCCCGCCGCCCCGCAGCCGGTAGGCCGCCACCAGCGCCTCGCGGAGCCGCTCCATGTGCGAGCCGCAGGCCGCCACCAGCTCGCCGGCTTGACGCGGCGTGAAGCCGCGAGCGGCGGCGGCGGCCCGCAGCCAGGCGTGGGCGGCCAGGTCCGCGTAGGCGGGCATGGCCGGGATGGTGGCGTTCAGCTCCAGCGCCCGCGGCGCGCCGCCGCCCTCGGGCAGGAGGAAGTCGACCCGCGCCACCATGACCGGCAGCGGCGCCTCCTCGAAGAGGCGGGCCATGGCCTCGCCCTCCAGCCCGGAGAAGGGCTCCACCAGCGCGGCCCGATCGCGCGCGTCGCCCGAGGCGAGCAGCGTCCGCGCCAGCTTGACCGCGCCCGAGAGGATGAGCTCCGCCTCGCGGGCCGCCCCGTCCAGCTCGGCCCGGGCCATCACCTCCGGCTCGGCCAGCAGCGGGATGGGGACCACGGCGCCGTCCGGCCTGCGCACCGTCATGCCGCCGGCCCAGGCCAGCCGCGCCGCCGCCCGCCCCACCTCGACCAGCGCCTCACCCTGGAAGATCGGCTCCATCCCGGCTCGCCTCCTCTGCCCCGCCGGCCCTCGGGCCGGGTCCCTGCGACGTCCAGCGCCCGCCCTCGTTGCGACGGCGGGGGCCATGGTGATACGCACGTCGGCTGTGAAGATCTACACGAAGAGCGGCGACGGCGGCGAGACGGGCCTCTTCGGCGGGGGCCGGGTGCGCAAGAGCGACGCCCGGGTCGAGGCCTACGGCGAGGTGGACGAGGCCTGCGCCGCCCTGGGCGTGGCCCGCGCGGCGCTCGGCGACCCCGAGCTGGCGGCCGAGCTGGCCCGCGTCCAGGACGAGCTCTTCTGCGTCGGGGCCGAGCTCGCCTCGCCGCACGGCGTGCCGGCCCGCGCGGCGGTGCCGAGGATCGAGCCGCGCTGGGCCGAGCGGCTGGAGCGGGCCATGGACCGCTGGGACGCCGAGCTGCCGGCGCTCCACGCCTTCGTGCTGCCGGCCGGCGCGCCCGGCGCGGCGGCGCTCCACCTGGCGCGCACCGTCTGCCGGCGGGCCGAGCGGCGGGTGGTGGCGCTGGCGGCGCAGGCGGAGGTGGACCCCGCCGTGCTCGTCTACCTGAACCGGCTCTCCGACCTCCTCTTCGTGGCGGCGCGGCTGGCCAACCACCGGGCCGGGCAGGCCGAGACCCACTGGGACCCGAAGGCGGGCCGGTAGGCCAGGGGGAGGCTCGCGTGGCCAGCGCCAGGAAGGTCGCACTCGTCACCGGCGCCGGCGTGCGCGTGGGCGCCGCCGTCGCGCGCCACCTCGCGGCGCACGGGTACCGGGTGGTCGCCCACTACCGCTCGCACCGGCCGCGCGGCTTCGCGGCGGCGCTCCGCGCCGACCTGGCCGCGCCGGACGGCCCGGACGCGCTGGCCCGCGCCTTCCGCGCCGCCGGCTTCACCCGGCTCGACCTCCTGGTGAACGGCGCGGCCGGCTTCGACGAGCGGCCGCTCGAGGCCACCGACGCCGCGGCCTGGGACGCGCAGCTCGACCTCAACGCCCGCGCGCCGCTCCTGCTCACCCGCGCCCTCCTCCCGCTCCTGCGCCGCGCCCGCGGCAGCGTCGTCAACGTGGTCGACGTGGGCGGGGGGCTGGTGGCGTGGCGCGGCTTCGCGGCCTACTGCGCCTCCAAGGCGGCGCTGGCGCGGCTCACCGAGTGCCTGGCGCTGGAGCTGGCGCCGGCGGTCCGGGTGAACGGGGTGGCGCCGGGCACCGTCCTCTGGCCGGAGCGCTACCCGGCGGCGCGGCGGCGAGAGCTCGAGGCCCGCATCCCGCTCGGCCGGGCCGGCACGCCCGGCGACGTGGCCGCGGCGGTCCGCTTCCTGGCCGAGGCGCCCTACGTGACCGGCGCGCTCCTGCCGGTGGACGGCGGGCGCCACCTGTCCGGGCGCGGGGGCGGCTGAGGCTCGACCCGGACCCGCGGGGCGCAACTCCAGGCTCGATCGCCCCCCCCTCTGGGGTACGCAGCACCGCGGTCGCCACGTCGCGTTGAAGCGGCGCCCCGCCCCTGCTAAGCTCTTGTCGCAAATCAAGTGGGCCCTTCGGGGACCCCGACGGAGAACCACCGACATGGACACAATGACGCAGGTAGCCCCCGCCGCCGCCACCGACCTCGGCATGGACAACTTCATCGTCCTCACCGACAAGGCGGTCGAGATGGTGAAGGACGCGATGGAGCGCGAGGGGCTGGCCGGCTACGGCATCCGCGTCGGCGTCCAGGGCGGCGGCTGCTCCGGCTTCCAGTACTCCATGGACTTCGAGGAGAAGGCCAAGGACGGCGACGTGACGCTCGAGCAGGCCGGCGTCCGGCTCTACGTCGACTCGATGAGCTCGATGTACCTGCAGGGCGTCACCATCGACTACGTGCAGGGGCTCCAGGGCGCCGGGTTCAAGTTCAACAACCCGAACGCCAAGAACACCTGCGGCTGCGGGTCGTCCTTCTCGACCTGATCGCGCCCCGGCGCGTCCCGGTCGACCCGGCGGGGCCGGAGGGGCGACCCTTCGGCCCCTCGCCGTTTCCACGGAGGGAGGGCGGCATGCTGGTGGTGCGCAGCGTCGTCGTCGGGCCGTTCGCCATGAACGCCTACCTGGCCGCCTGCGGCGAGACCGGCGAGGCCATGCTCATCGATCCCGGCGCCGAGATCCCGCGCGTGCTGGCGCTGGCCGAGCCGGGCTGGCGCATCGGCCGCATCCTGCTGACGCACGGCCACATCGACCACGTGGCCGGCGCCGCCGAGGCGCAGCGCGCCACCGGGGCGACCCTGACCATCCACCAGGCCGACCAGGCCTGGCTGGCCGGGCTGCCGCGCCAGGCGGCCATGTTCGGCCTCGAGGGGGCCGAGGTGCCGCGCCCGGACCGGCACCACGCCGACGGCGAGCAGGTCACGCTGGGGAACCTCACGGCCACGGTGCTCCACACGCCCGGCCACTCCGCCGGCTCCTGCTGCCTCTGGTTCGCCGGCGAGGACGTGCTCTTCACCGGCGACACGCTCTTCGCCGGCTCGGTGGGCCGGACCGACCTGCCGGGCGGCGACTTCGAGGCGCTGGCCACGTCCATCCGGGAGAAGCTCTTCCCGCTCGGCGACGGCGTCACCTTCCACCCCGGGCACGGGCCGTCCGGCTCGCTCGGCGAGGAGCGGCGGGGGAACCCCTTCGTGGGCGAGGCGCCGCGGCGCGGACGGTACGTCTAGCGCTCGCCCGGGTCGGGGCACGAGTCTCACCGGGCGCGCGGGGCGGGCCGCGGGCCGTCAACGCCCTTGACCCGGCGGGGCCTCGCGACGACACTCCGGCGATGCCATCGAACAAGAAGTGGGCCCTCGTCCTCGGCGCCTCCTCGGGCTTCGGCGAGGCCATCGGCCTGGCCCTGGCCAGGGCCGGCCGCAACGTCTTCGGCGTCCACCTGGACCGCCGCGCCACCCTCCCCAACGTGGAGCGGATCCAGGCCGAGATGACCGCGGCCGGCGCGCGCTCCGTCTTCTTCAACGTCAACGCCGCCGACCCGGAGAAGCGGGCCGAGGTGCTGGCCGGGATGCGCCAGATCCTGGCCGAGGAGGGGAACCCCGCCGGCGTCGACGTGGTGCTCCACTCGCTCGCCTTCGGGGCCCTGAAGCCGTTCGTCACCGAGAGCGCCGCCGACGCCATCACCAAGGCGCAGCTCGACATGACGCTCGACGTGATGGCCCACAGCCTCGTCTACTGGGTGCAGGACGTCCTGCAGGCCGGCCTCATGGGGCCGGGCGGGCACGTCTTCGCCATGACGAGCGCCGGCGGCCACCGCATCTGGCCCTCCTACGGCGGCGTCTCGGCGGCCAAGGCGGCGCTGGAGAGCCACTGCCGGCAGCTCGCGGTGGAGCTCGTCCCGCGCGGCATCGCCGTCAACGCGGTGCGGGCCGGCGTCACCGACACGCCCGCGCTGCGCAAGATCCCGGGCAACGACAAGATGATCGAGCACTGCCTGGCCATCCACCCGGCCAAGCGGCTCACCACCCCGGCCGACGTGGCCGGCGTGGTGGTGGCCATGGCGCGGCCGGAGACCAGCTGGCTCACCGGCAACGTCCTCGGCGTGGACGGCTGCGAGGATCTGGTCGGGTAGCGGCGGGCGGCGCCGGACCCGGAGTTCCGTCCTACGGACCATGGTCCGCGGCGCGGCCGGCGGAACGGACAATCCCCAGTGGCTGCGCGGGCCGGTCCTGGCACGGGCCCTGCCTAGGCTCAGCCCATGACCGCGCCAAGGCAGATCCTCCCGGGTCGCACCTACCTCGTCACGCGACGCTGCCTGCTCCGCCACTTCTTCCTCCGCCCCAGCAAGGTGGTCAACCAGGTCTTGGCTTACGTCCTTGCGCTCGCCGCCGAGCGCTACGGCGTCCAGGTCCACGCCTACTGCGTCCTCTCCAACCATCTCCACCTCGTCCTCACCGACCCCCACGCCCGCCTACCCGCCTTCCAGCAGTTCCTGGCCGCCTTCGTGGCCCGCGCCCTCAACGCCCATCTCGGGCGGTGGGAGTACTTCTGGGCGCCTTGCACCTACAGCGCGGTGGTCCTCGGATCACCCGAGGACGTCATCTCCAAGGCCGCCTACACCCTCGCCAACCCCGTCGCCGCCGGCCTGGTCCACGCGGGCCACCTCTGGCCGGGGCTCTGGTCGGCGCCAGACACCGTCGGCACCACCATCCGGGTGAAGCGCCCGGACCACTTCTTCGAGCGGGAGGGACTCCTCCCCGAGTACGTCGACCTCGAGCTCAAGGTCCCGGCCGGCTTCAGCTCGACCGACGAGTTCCGCGAGCAGCTTCGGGCGGAGCTCGCGCGCCGGGAGCAGGCGGCCCGCGACGCGATCCCCACCTTCCTCGGCGTGGCCCGGGTGAAGGCGCAGAGCCCCTTCGCTCGCCCGAGGCACGTCGAGCCGCGCCGCCGGCTCTCTCCCAGGGTGGCCGCGCGGGACAAGTGGAGGCGCATCGAGCTCCTCCAGCAGCTGAAGACCTTCCTCACCGACTACTGGGAGGCGCTCCGCGTCTGGCGCGAGGGCAAGGTGGACCCCGTGTTCCCTCACGGGACCTACCTGATGCGCGTCGCCCACGGCGTCGCTTGCGCGCCTGCGTAGGCGGCCGCTCCCGACGAGCACCGCCGCGCACCGCGAGGCCCTCACGGCCCGCGACGAGGGCCGCGGTGTACGCGGGTCGAGGTCTGCGGCCTGCCGCCGAGGCGGCTCCTTCAGCGAACCCCGCACCGGACCGTGGCGGCCTCCCCTTCGGCTGGGCACAAGGTGCCCTGCGCTCTCCCGGTCGGCCTTGGATCTGGCTCCGCCCCCGGATTACTCCCGGACTGGCTAGGCCATCGAGACCACGCCCAGGATGCTCTGGCCGCAGTCGACGTGGAGCACCTCGCCGGTGACGCTGCGGGCGAGATCGCTGCACAGGTACAGGCAGGCGCGGGCCACGTCGTCCTGGTCGATGTTCCGGCGGAGCGGGGTCTTGTCGGCGTTCTCGTCGAGCATGGCGCGCATGCCCTTGATGCCGGCGGCGGCCAGCGTCTTGACCGGGCCGGCGCTGATGGCGTTGACGCGGATGCCGTCCTGGCCCAGGTCCTCGGCCAGGTACCGCATCGACGACTCGAGCGCCGCCTTGGCCACGCCCATGACGTTGTAGTTGCGGACCACCTTCTCCGCGCCGTAGTAGCTCAGCGTCACCACGCTGCCGCCCCTCGGCATGAAGGGCTTGGCGGCGCGGGTCAGGGCGATGAGCGAGTAGGCCGAGACGTCCAGGGTGATGCGCCAGGCCTCGCGCGTGGTCACGTCGGTGAAGCGGCCGGCCAGCGCGCCGCGCGGCGCGAAGCCGATGGAGTGGACGAGGACGTCGAAGGTCGGCCAGACCTCCTTCAGCTCGGCCATGGCGCCGTCGATGGCCTCGTCGCTCGACACGTCCATGTCGAGGACGGCGGCCGGGGCCAGCGTCCTCACCAGCGGGAGGACCCGCTCCCCCATGGCCGCGCCCGGGTAGGTGAAGGCCAGCGCGGCCCCCTCGGCGTGGAGGGCCTGGGCGATGGCCCAGGCGATGGACCGGTCGTTGGCGATGCCGGTCACCAGGGCCCGCTTGCCCTTGAACAGGCCGCCCAGGGAGATCCCGCCCTTCGTCTCGTCGCTCATGTCGTCTGCGCCCCTCAGCTGCCCTTGGCGGAGAGCTGCCCGAGCGCGTCCTCGAGCTCGCCCCGCGCGTGGTGGTTGCCCTGCCGCGCGGCCGCGGCGCTCCCGTCGCGGTAGGCCTGCGCCGCCTCGCCGGCGCGCCCCAGCGCCTCCAGCGCCTGCCCCAGCATGAGCCAGGTCGGCACGTAGTCCGGCGCGCGCCGGGCCAGCTCCTGGAACTCCCGCACCGCCTCGTCGAGCCGCCCCATGGCGCGCTGCTGCATGGCCAGCGAGTAGCGCGCGAAGGGGTCGTCCGGCCTGGCGGCGGCGAACGTCTGGAATGCCTTGAGCCGCTCCTCGGGGGTCATGGAACCGGGTCTTGTACACGAATCGACCGGGCGGATCCACGGGCCCGGCCGGACCCGCCGGCCGACCCTGCTAAGGTGTCGCCGCATGGCCGTCCCCTACCCCGACCTGACCGGCGCCCTGGTGGCCGGCGGCCGCGCCCGGCGCATGGGCGGGCAGGTGAAGGGGCTGCTCCGGGTCGACGGCGAGCCGCTGGCGGCCCGCTCGCTGCGCCTCTTCGCCAGGCTCTTCGCCGAGGCGCTGGTGGTGGCCAACGAGCCGGCCGCCTACGCGCGGCTGGGGGTGCCGGTGGTGGCCGACCTCCTCCCCGACAAGGGGGCGCCCGGCGGCATCCACGCGGCGCTCGCCGCCGCGGCCACGCCCTGGGTCTTCACCGCCGCCTGCGACATGCCCTTCCTCTCGGCCTCCGGGGTGGCGCTCCTGGCCGCCAAGCGGGCCGGGGCCACGGCCGTGGTGCCGCGCTGGGGCGGCCAGCTGGAGCCGCTCCACGCCCTCTGGTCGCGCCAATGCCTGCCCGCCTTCGAGCGCGCCCTCGCCGAGGGGGCCCCGTCGCTGCAGGAGCTGGCGGCGCTGGTCGGGGCGCGCATCGTCGAGGAGAGCGAGTGGCGCCTCATCGACCCGGACGGCCGGGCCTTCGAGAACGTCAACACGCCGGAGGACGCGGCACGGCTGGGGCTGGTGGGTCGGTAGGCGGGCCCGCCGCGGCGCCGCGGCTCGCCCCCCGTTAGATCACCGTCATGACCGTCCCCGTCACCCTCTACTCCGACTTCGTCTGACCCTTCTGCTTCGTCGCCGAGGCGAGCAGCCTGGTCAGGCTGCAGGAGGAGTTCGACGTCACCCTCGACTGGCGCGGCTTCGAGCTGCACCCGGACACGCCGCCCGGCGGCGTGCGGCTGGCCGACAAGTACGGCGCGGAGCGGTCCGCCGCCATGCGGGACCACCTCACCCGCTTCGCGGCCGGGTTCGGCCTCGAGGGGCTGCGCGTCCCGGAGCGCTCCCCCAACACCCGCGCCGCGCTGGCGCTCGCCGAGCACGCCCGCGACGCGGGGCGGCTCCACCAGGCCCGGCGCGCCCTCATGGACGCCTTCTGGCGGCGGGGCGACGACCTGGAGGACCGCGGCGTCCTGGCCCGCTGCGCGGCGGAGGCGGGCCTGGAGCCGGCGGCGGCGCTGGCCGCCGTCGACGACCCGGCGCTGCAGGCCCGGGTCGACGCCATGGGGCGCGACGCGGCCCGGGCCGGCGTGACCGGCATCCCCACCTTCCTCGTCGGCGG
>JAJYAW010000096.1 GCA_021779335.1 Myxococcales bacterium
GCAGGCCGCCCAGAAGGCGCCCGCGCCGGCGTCGTCGAGCGCGTCGCAGCGGAGCCCGAGCCGCGCCCCGAGCGCCAGGCAGCGCTCCGACTGCTGGCGCACGCCGGGGCCGAACCCCTCGAAGCGCAGGCCGAGCCGGAGGCCGGCCGGCCCGGCCAGGAGGGTCGCGCTGGTGGGCTCCACCTGCGCCTCGCGCAGCCCGGTCACGACGTCCCGCGCCTGGGCCGCGCTGGGCCCCTCCACGGCCACGGTGGCGCTGGCCTCCGGGAGCGGGTGGAGCCGGAAGGTGGCCGAGGTGATGAGCCCGAGCGTGCCGAGCGAGCCCACGAAGAGGCGCGGCAGGTCGAAGCCGGCCACGTTCTTCACCACCTTGCCGCCGCCGCGCGCCGCCACCCCGTCGGCCCGGACGATGGCGATGCCGACGATGAGATCGCGGGCCGTGCCGTAGCGCGTGCGGCGGGGGCCGTAGGCGTTGGCGGCCACCACGCCGCCCACGGTGGCCTGCTCGGCGCCCGGCGGATCCAGCGCCAGCCGCTGGCCGTGCGCCGCCAGCGTGCGCTGCAGCGCGGCCAGCGGGAGGCCGGCCTCGACCACCACGATCTGATCGGCGGGCGAGTGCTCCACCACCCGGTCGAGCCGGCCGGTGCGCAGGAGCACGTCGAGCCCGGTGGGCGGCGCGCCCACCCCGAGGTCGGTGCCGCCGCCGACGAAGGCGACGCGCAGCCGGTCGCGGGCGCAGGCCCGCATGGCCTCGGCCGCCTCCTCCGCCGTGGCGGGCTCCAGCACCGAGCGGGGGGCCACGCCCAGGATGGCCTCCTCGGGCCGCGCCGGTCGCGGGGCGATCACCAGCGCTCCGCGAGCCCGGCCGCCTCGGCCGGGTGAGGACGGTAGGGGCCGGGCCGCTCGCCGCAGAGGCGCGGCGTGGGGAAGACCTTGTCGGGGTTGAAGCGGGCGGCGTCGTCGAAGGCGCAGCGCACCAGCGCCATCGTCTCCAGGTCCGCCGGCGCGAACATGTCGGCCATGTAGGCCGCCTTCTCGGCCCCCACCCCGTGCTCGCCGGTGATGGAGCCGCCCAGCCGCACGCAGAGCCGGAGGATGTCGCCGCCCAGCCGCGAGGCCCGCTCCTCCTGGCCCGCCACGCGGGCGTCGTACAGCACGAGCGGGTGGAGGTTGCCGTCGCCGGCGTGGAAGACGTTGGCCACGCGCAGGCCGGCCGCGGCGGCCAGCCGCCCGATCTCGCGCAGCACGTTGGCGATCTCGGAGCGGGGGATGACGCCGTCCTCCACCATGTAGTTGGGGCTGATGCGCCCCACCGCGGCGAAGGCGCTCTTGCGCCCCTTCCACATGAGCTGCCGCTCGTCCTCGTCCCTCGGCACGCTCACCTCGATGGCCCCGACCTGCCGGGCGATCTCGATGGCGCGCGCCGCGGTGTGCTCGACCTCGGCCACCGGGCCGTCCACGTCCATGAGCAGGATCGAGCCCACCTCCGGCCAGTCGAGCCCGGTGGCGGCCTTGGCCGCCTGGATGGCCAGGGTGTCCATCATCTCGATGGCGGCGGGGAGGATGCCGGCGGCGATGATGCCCGAGACCGCGTGGCCGGCCTCGTCGGAGGAGGGGAAGGTGGCCAGGAAGGTGCGGGTGGCCTCCGGCCTGCGGAGGAGCTTCAGCGTGACCTCGGTGACGATGCCCAGCATCCCCTCGCTGCCCACCAGCGCGGCCAGGAGGTCGTAGCCCGGGCCGTCCGGCGCCGGGCCGCCCAGGTCCACCACCTCGCCGCCGTCGAGCACGACGCGCGCGCCGAGGACGTGGTTCACCGTGAAGCCGTACTTGAGGCAGTGGGCCCCGCCCGAGTTCTCGGCGACGTTGCCGCCGATGGAGCAGATGGACTGCGAGGAGGGGTCCGGCGCGTAGTACCAGCCGCGCCCCTGCACGGCGCGGGTCACGTCCAGGTTGATGACGCCCGGCTCCACCCGCACCCAGCCGTCCTCCAGGTCCACCTCGAGGACCCGGCGCATCCGGGACAGGGCCACCACCACGGCGCCCGGGGTGGGGCGGGCGCCGCCGGAGAGGCCCGTCCCCGAGCCGCGCGGCACGAGCGCCACGCCGGCCTCCCGCGCCAGCCGGACCACCGCGGCCACCTCCTCGGTGGTGGCCGGCAGCACCACCAGCCTGGGCCGGACGCGGCCGTGGGAGAGCCCGTCGCACTCGTAGACCGAGAGGCCCGCCGCGTCCGAGATGCAGTGGGCCTCGCCCACCACGGCGGCGAAGCGCCCGGCGAGCTCCCTGGTCTCGGCGTCCGCGTGCGGCTCCCCCATGCCAAGGCTCCTGGCGGGCCGGCGGGCCCGCGGTCGTGCGTGGCCCTACGAGGCGTAGACCTCCAGCGCGGCGGCCACCGCGGCGCCGGGCCGCTGCACCCGGCCGGCGCGCTTCAGCAGGACCTCCAGGGCGGCCAGCACCGCCACCACGTGGTCCTGCCGCGACGACTCGCCCATCAGGCCGATGCGCCACACCTTGCCGGCCAGCGGCCCGAGGCCGCCGCCGATCTCGATGTCGAAGTCGAGCAGGAGCGCCTTGCGGACGGCCGCCTCGTCCACGCCCGGGGGCGCGGTGACGCAGTTGAGCGAGGGCAGCCGGTGCCCCTCGCTCGCGTTGGGCGTGCAGCCCAGCGCGGCCAGGCCGGCCATGAGCGCCTGGCTGTGGCGCCGGTGGCGGGCGAAGCGCGCCTCCAGCCCCTCCTCCAGCACGATGCGGAGCGCCTCGCGCAGCGCGTAGACCATGGTGATGGGGGCGGTGTGGTGGTAGGCGCGCTTCCCGTCGGCCCAGTAGTCCGCGATCATCCCGAGGTCGAGGTACCAGCTCGGGCACTTGCCCTGGCGCGCCTTGATCACCTCGAGCGCGCGGGGCGAGAGGGTGAGCGGCGACAGGCCGGGCGGCGCGGAGAGGCACTTCTGCGTGCCGGAGTACACGACGTCGGCGCCCCAGGCGTCGACGGTGACCGGCACGCCGCCCAGCGAGGTGACCGTGTCGACCACCAGCAGCGCGCCGTGGTCGTGGCAGAGCTGGCCGAGCCCCTCCAGCGGCTGCTGGGCGCCGGTGGAGGTCTCGGCGTGGACCAGCGCCACCGCCTTCACCTTGCCGGCCTTCTTCAGCGCCTCCTCGATGGCCGCCTTGGGGAAGACCTGGCCCCACGGGACCTCGAGCTTCACCAGGCGGCCGCCGCAGCGGCCCACGATCTCCGCCATGCGCGCGCCGAAGACGCCGGCCACGCCCACGATGACCGTGTCGCCCGGCTCGATGACGTTGACGAGGGACGCCTCCATGCCGGCCGATCCGGTGCCGGAGATGGCGATGGTGAACGGGTTCTGCGTCTGGAAGACCTGGCGCAGCATGGCCTGCACCTCGTTCATGATGACGAGGAAGGCCGGGTCGAGGTGGCCGACGAGCGGGGTGGCCATGGCGCGCAGGACGCGCGGGCTCACCATGCTGGGGCCGGGGCCGAGCAGGAGGCGCTGCGGCGGGTCGAGCTCGGCGGGGATGGGCGAGGTCATGTGAGGTCTCCGAGGTGATCGCTCGAGGGTGGTCCGGGAGAGCGGCAGCATAGCCCGGGGGGCGGCGGGTGGTGGGCCTCCACCCGCCCTCAGCCCTGGACGGGGCCCTCGAAGACGTCGTGCACGTAGTCGTGGGCGGCCAGCACCGACGGGGGCATGGCGCCGGCGCCGACGCGCCGCGCCACCTCGGCGCGGTCGAGGTCGAAGATGGCGGTGAGCAGCGGCTCCCGCTCCGCCGCGGCGGCCTGGCCGATGACGAAGAGGACGCGGGCGCTGTGCTGGATGTAGCGGGGCGAGAGGAGCTGGCGCCGCAGCAGGGCCATGATGACCCCGGCCTTGGAGCGGTCGAAGCGGGCCGGCTCGCCGCGCCGGTCCTGCTCGGCGAAGAAGGCGGCCGTCCACTCGTCGTGGGCCTGGAAGACCTGCTGGAAGAGCGCCGCGTCGAAGCGGGTGCCGGCCTTCACCGCCGCGCCCGGGGCGCCCAGCACCACGCCGTCCTCGGTGAGGACCTGGCGCTGCAGCCGCCCGTCGCGGGTGACGGGGGCCTGGTGGCGCAGCAGCGCCCAGAGCCAGGACACGTTGATCCGGTAGGTGGCCAGGTCGTTCATGAAGCGGAGCTTCAGCTCGTAGTCGTCGATGGCGGCGGCGAAGTTGCCGTTCAGGATCTGGAAGCCGTAGTTGGCCGCCATGTAGAAGGCGTGCTGGACGTGCTCGATGGTGACGTCCCCGCGCGGCACGCCGTAGATGGCGCTCCACCGCTCGGGCGAGAGGAGCTTCTCGGGCGCGTCGAGCGAGGCCGGCTCCAGCACCTGCGGCGTGATGCGCCCCGCGGCGTCGAGGAGCCCGCGGGACTGGAGCAGCGCCCGCTCGGCGGCGGAGAGGCCGCTCGCCACCGTGGGCACGGCCTGGCCCTTCACGTCCACCGTCTGCAGCGGCGCCTCCACCATGGCCTGCAGCGCGCCGAGCCCGGCCTGGAGCGGCCCGTTGCCGGCGGCCACGTAGTCGGTCTCCGGGCTGGCCACCCAGCTCTGCCGGTAGGCGTCGTGGAGCGTCCCCTGGACGCGGCCGGCCAGGATGTCGGCCAGGGTGGGCGCGGCGCCCGGCGGGAGCGGCGCCTTCGGCACGAACATCAGGCCGATGAGCCGCTCGCGCAGCTTGTCGACCACCATGGCGCGCAGCGCCAGCGGGTTGTAGCGGGCGCGGCCGTAGGGGTCGCCCGCCTGGTAGATCATGACCGCGGCCATCCCGCCGATGGGCGCGGCGTTGGCGAGCTGCCCGTCCTTCATGCCGGCCATGAGCATGAGCAGCGCGTTCCAGCGCTGGTAGGCGATCATGTTGGGGGTGGCCATGCCGATGGTCTGCGGATCCGGGAAGGTGCCGGCCGGGTCGTCCTTCCACATCTCGATGAGGCTGCCGAGGTAGTCCCAGCGCCCCACGTTGGTGCCGAGCAGCCGGCGCCGCAGCGCCCAGGCGATGGCGGGCAGCTGCCGGCCGGCGTTGCCCTCCTCGTAGAGCATCTTGATCTTGATGGTCCCGGCGGCGAGCCCCATGCGCGCCTCCAGCCCCGAGAGGAGCCGCTCCACGACGAGCGCCTCGCGCGGCGTCTGCAGCTTGGGGATGTAGAAGTAGACGCCGCTCCCGGCGCGCGCCAGCGCGTCGTGGTTGCAGAGCGCCCAGAGCGTGGTGACCACCACCAGCCCCGGGGCCGGCCGCCCGTCCACCGTGACGTGGTCGTAGCGGAGGTGGAGGCTGGGCGGCCGCGCCAGGCGGGTGGGCCACCTCGCCGCCGGCTTGTCGATGCGGTACTGCCGGACCTTGCCCTTCTTGGAGACCTCGTACGGGCGGCCGTCCCAGCGCCCCTCGAAGATCTCCCTGGCGTTCTGGAGCGCGGCGTAGATGCCCACCGGCGCGCCGGCCGGCGACCCCTCCGGCGTGAAGTGGGACGGCGAGGCGTCCTCGAAGTCCGGCATGTTCATGGGGGCCGGGCTGTTGAGCGCGTTCATGGCCATGTCGAGCGGGGACCAGGGCCCGGTCAGCTCCAGGCCGGGGTTCCTCGACGGGTGGACGTGGGCCGGGATGGGCACCTCGTCGTTGAGGCGCCAGCGCCAGGCGGTCTCCCGGCCGAGGAAGTTGTCGACCAGCCCCTGCACGATCTGCCGGAACGTCCAGGGGCGGCCGGTCACCGCGTCGTCGAACGGCTGGTCCCAGGCCGGCCAGGCGTAGCGGCGGGAGACCGGCTCCGGCGACTGGAGCAGGGCGCGGCGCGCGCCGAGCACGGCCGCGATCTCCGGGTCGAGCTGGCGCGTCAGCTCGGCGATGGTGGCCTCGACGTCCACCTCCCGCCCGTTGACGCGCTTCGCGCCGAACAGCTCGGGGAACTGACGCAGGACGTCGTCGCGGACCTTGGCGGAGCCACTCATATGGGTTCTCCCGGAGGGAGGAGGGTCGTGGTGCGGGTGCCACCGCAGTCTGCGCACCCTGAGGGGTTTCGTCCAGCGCCCACTTGAATTGGGTCACGCAAAGTGACGAGGATGACGGACCGTCGCACCTCAGGGAGTCGGTTCGCCTGGCCGCACATCCACTCGCCGTCGCGGGAGAGTTGCATGTTCCAGCAGAACTACAACCCCACCGGAAGCGTCGTCCTCTCCACGATCCTGGCGGCCGTGCCCATCGCGGTCCTGCTCTACTTCATCGCGCTCCACCCGCACCGCGACGAGGACGGCACCAAGCACCTGGGCATCTCGGCCCCCTACGCCGCCTTCTTCGGCGTGGTCGCGGCCTTCATCATCTCCTGCCTCGTCTTCGGCATGCCGGTCGTCTCGGCGGTCTCCGCCTTCGCCTTCGGCTCGCTCTCCGGCTTCCTGGGCATCATCTGGATCGTCCTGGGGGCGATGTTCCTCTACACGATGACGGTCACCACCGGGAAGTTCGAGATCGTGAAGGAGTCGATCATCCACATCTCCTTCGACCGGCGGCTCCAGGTGCTGCTCATCGCCTTCTCCTTCGGCGCCATCATCGAGGGCACCTCCGGCTTCGGCACGCCGGTGGCCATCGCCGGCGCCGTCATGGTGGGGCTCGGCTTCAAGCCCTTCCAGTCGGCCGTCCTCAACCTGCTGGCCAACACCGCGCCGGTGGCCTGGGGCGCCATCGGCACGCCCATCGTGACCCTGGCCTCGGTCTCCGGCCTCGACCAGCTCACCCTCTCCGCCATGGCCGGCCACCAGCTCCCCTTCGTCTCGGTGCTGGTGCCGTTCTGGCTGGTGGCCACCTTCGTGAAGATGGAGGGCGGGACCTGGAGGGAGGTCTTCGAGGTCTGGCCGGCCGCGCTGGTCTCCGGCGGCTCCTTCGCGATCATGCAGTGGTTCGCCTCCGGCTACCCGCCCACCCACCTCATGACCGACGTGGTCTCGGGCGTCTTCTCGGTGGTCTGCACCGCCCTCTTCCTGCGCTTCGTCTGGCACCCCAAGACCCGCTTCCTGCTCAAGAGCGAGCGCGAGGCCGGCAAGGCCGCCGAGACCGTCGACAAGTCGGCCTGGAGGTACCCGTACACCATCGGCCAGACCGCCTACGCCTGGCTGCCCTGGGGCATCCTCATCGCGTCCTGCGCCCTGTGGGGCGCGCCGGAGTTCAAGAAGGTCCTCAACGGCCTCTTCGCGTCGGTCACGTTCGACGGCAGCTTCCTGGGCGGGAAGGTGGGCGGCACGCTCTCCCTGCCGTTCTGGGACATGCCGGCCCTCAACGGCCTGGTGCAGCGCATGCCGCCGGTGGCGGCCGCCGGCGCCAAGCCGGAGGCGGCGCGCTTCCTCATCAACTGGCTCTCGGCGGCCGGCACCGGCGTCTTCGTGGCCGCCATCCTCTCCGGGCTGGTCCTGGGGCTCTCGGCCGCCCAGTGGCGGGAGGCGACGGGCCGCACGCTGAAGCGCATGAAGACCCCGGTGCTGGTCATCGGCCAGGTGCTCGGCCTGGGCTACCTGACCCGCTACTCCGGCACCGACGCGGTGCTGGGCCTGGCCTTCACCAACGCCGGCTCGCTCTACCCGTTCTTCGCGGCCTACCTCGGCTGGCTGGGCGTGTTCCTGACGGGCTCCGACACCGCCTCGAACGCCCTCTTCGGGAGCCTGCAGCGCATCACCGCGCAGCAGCTCCACCTCAACGAGATCCTCATCGTGGCCACCAACTCCACCGGCGGCGTCATGGGCAAGATGATCGACGCGCAGTCCATCATGGTGGCCGGCGCCGCCTGCTACGACGATCCGAAGGAGCGGGCCCACTCGCTGGGGCCCATCTTCCGCACCGTCTGGTGGCACTCGGTGGCCGGCGCCGCCGTCATCGGCATCATCGCCATGCTGCAGGCCTACGTCTTCCCCGGCGTCATCCCCATCCCGCCGCTGAAGTGAGGCGCGCCGGCGCCCGCCGGGGCTCGCGCGCCGCGGCGCGTGGCCCCGGCCGGGCGGGCGCGCCGGACCCCGCGCGGGCAAGCCCCGCTTGCACCCCATGGTGGGCCGCTCCCGGCCCGGCGCCCGGATTAGTGCGGGCGGTGACCGCGCTACTCGCGGCCGAGGAGGTCACCATGGCTCAAGTGAATCCCATCCCGAAGGGCATGCACACGCTGACGCCGAACCTGGTCCTGCGGGACTGCGCCCGCGCCATCGACTTCTACAAGCGGGCCCTCGGAGCCCAGGAGGCGTCGCGCATGATGGCGCCGGACGGGAAGAGCGTCTGGCACGCCGAGCTCCGCATCGGGGACTCGACCTTCTTCCTGAACGACGAGATGCCGGGGGCCGGCCACCCCGCGCCGACGGCGGCGGATCCGCTGCCGGTCACGCTGTGGCTCTACGTGCCGGACTGCGACGCGGCCTTCAAGCGGGCCGTCGGCGCCGGGGCCACCGCGACGATGCAGCCGGAGGACATGTTCTGGGGCGACCGCTGCAGCGGCGTGGCCGACCCGTTCGGCTACCTCTGGTCCTTCGCCACCCGCCAGAAGGAGCTGAGCGAGTCGGAGATGCGGCGCGCCGGCGAGGAGTTCGCCCGCAAGATGGCCGAGCGGCCCTCGCAGCACGCCTGAGCGCGGGGACGCCACATGCCCGCTCCAATCAAGAACGACGTGAGCAAGCTCCTGCGGGTGCTGGTGGCCGGCGGCGTGGCGCTGGCCGGCGCCGCCGGCGTGGCCGGCGCGGAGGCGCCCGCCACGGCGCC
>JAJYAW010000097.1 GCA_021779335.1 Myxococcales bacterium
TGCCCGGGGCCCCCCCCGGGCCCGCCGCGGAGCGCCCCCTCTGCGCCGGCCTGGTGGAGGGCTCGCGCTTCGAGCTCAGGCGCCTCGGCGGCCGGGGCGGGGCCGGCCCGGTCCGCCTGCTGGGGGAGGTGGCGCCGGACGGGGCCGGCGCCGTGCTGAGGCTGCGCTTCCGCATCACCGCGGGGGCGCTGGCCGGGCTGCTGCTCCTGGGCGGCCTGCTGGGCGGGGCGCTGGCGCTCGTCCTGCGCCACCGCGCCGCCCCGGCCACCGCGCCGGAGCTCCTGGCCGTGGCGGCGGCGGGGCTGGGGGCGGTGGTCTTCACCTTCCGGCTGGGCTGGGAGAAGGCGCGGCTGGTCCGGCTGGCCGGATACCTGAACGGCGAGGTGGACGCGGCGTGGCTGGAGGCCCTGCGGGCCGGGGCTGGGCCGGAGGCGTGAGCGCCCACTGGACCGACGGCTACTACGACGAGCTCTATCTCGCCACCGTGGCCGGCCTGCTGACGCCCCGCCTGTCCGGCCTGGAGGCCGACCTGGTGGCCCGGCTGCTCCGGCTGCGGCCACGGGACCGGGTGCTCGACCTCGCCTGCGGACACGGCCGGCACGCCTGGCCGCTGGCCGGGCGGGTGGGTGGGCTCGTCGGCCTGGAGCGGAGCGGGGAGGCGCTGCGACGGGCCGCCGGCGCGGCTCCGGCCGGCGCGCCGCGGCCGGCCTTCCTCCGCGCCGACCTGTGCGCCCTGCCGCTCCGGCCGGCCTCGTTCGACGCGGTCTACAGCTGGTACGCCTCGCTCTTCATGTACGACGACGCCACCAACGAGGCGGTGCTCCGCGAGGTGGCCCGGCTCCTGCGCCCGGGGGGGCGGCTCCTCGTCCACCACGCCAACCCGCTGGCCCTGGCGGCCGCGCCGAACGCCGAGGCGCGCCGTCGGCTGCCGGGCGGAGGGCTGGTGGAGGAGGTTTCCACCTTCGACGCGGCCGCCGGAGTGGACCGGTGCGCTCGACGACTCCGCCTGCCTGGCGGTCGCCTGCTGGAAGGGACGGCCGAGTTGCGGTACTACTTCCCGACTGAGTGGGAGCCCCTGGCCGCGCGCGCGGGGCTGCGCCTCTCCGAGCTGACGAGCAGCACGCCGCCCCCAGGCGGCGCCCTGGGACCCGAGGCACCGGACCTCATCGCCCTGCTGGAGGCTTCATGAGCACCGCCGCGAACCGCAAGCTCCGCATCCTCGTCGCCAAGCCGGGCCTGGACGGCCACGATCGTGGCGCCAAGATCATCGCCCGCGCCCTGCGCGACGCCGGCATGGAGGTCATCTACACCGGCCTCCACCAGACGCCCGAGATGATCGTGGCGGCGGCCGTCCAGGAGGACGTCGACGCGGTCGGCCTCTCCATCCTCTCCGGCGCCCACATGACCATCTTCCCGGCGGTCATCGAGCTGCTCAAGGCACAGCAGGCCGCCGACATCCTGGTCTTCGGCGGCGGCATCATCCCGCAGGACGACGTGCCCAAGCTCCAGGCGAAGGGCGTGGCGGCGGTCTTCCTGCCCGGCTCCTCGACCCAGACCATCATCGAGTGGATCCGCGACCACGTGCCGCCCCGCGCCGCCGCGGCGTAGCGGCCCGCCCTCCCGCCCCGGCCGGCGCCGCTGGCCGCGCTAGCCCCCGGTCCCGATCATCGGCGGCAAGGCCCCGGCGCCAGCCTGCATCTGGTGCCGGTCGCGCTTCTGCGCCAGCGCCGCCACGATGCGGGCGGCGATGACCGCGTCGTCCGGTTCGTCGCGGAGGAGCGGCTTCAGGTCCACCTGGTCGCGCCCGCCCAGGCAGGCGCGCAGCGAGCCGTTGGCCGCCACCCGCACCCGGTTGCAGCCCTCGCAGAAGTTCTCGGTCATGGCGCCGATGAAGCCGACCAGCCCGGTGACGGGCCGCCCGCCCACCTCGGCGTGGCCGCGCATGTGGTAGGCCGGGCCCCAGCCGCGCGACGGGTCGGGCTCGAGCCGCACGCCCTGCGCCCGGAGCAGCGCCTTCACCTCTGCGAGGGGGACCGGCTCGCCCTCGCCGAAGGGCATGAGCTCGATGAAGCGGACGACGGCGCCGGCCCGCCAGGCGAAGCGGGCCAGGTCGCCCAGATCGCCCTCGTTGACGCCGCGCACCACCACGGCGTTCAGCTTCACCGAGGCGAAGCCGGCCGCCCGCGCCGCCGCCACGCCGCGCACGATCCGGTCCAGCGAGGCGGCCTGGCCGGCGATGCGGCGGAGCCTGGCCGGATCGAGCGAGTCGAGCGAGACGTTGACGCGGGCCACGCCGGCGGCCCGGAGCGGGGCCGCCAGCCGGTCCAGCGCCTGCCCGTTGGTGGTGAGGGCGACCTCCTCGATGCCGGGGGTGGCCGCCACCGCGCCCACGATGTCGAGCAGGTCGCGCCGCAGGGTGGGCTCGCCGCCGGTGAGCCGGACGCGCCGCACCCCGAGCCGGGCGAAGACGGCGACCAGCCGTGCCACCTCCGCGCGCGAGAGCGGATCCTCGTGCCGCTCCGGGCCGAGCGGGGCGCAGTAGCTGCAGCGGAAGTTGCAGCGGTCGGTGAGGGACAGCCGCAGGTAGGTGATGGCGCGCCCCTGCGCGTCGCTGAGGGGCGCCGGGGCCATCAGATGGGCTGCTCGTGGGTGGGCCGGGCCAGGTCCTCCAGCTCGGCCTGCGGAATGGACAGGAAGGCCTCGGCGCAGCGCGGGTCGAACTGCGTGCCGGCGCAGCGGGTCACCTCGGCGCGAGCCGCCTCGATGGTGGTCCGCTTCCGGTAGGGCCGGTCGCTCGTCATGGCGTCGAAGGTGTCGGTGATGGCGAAGAGGCGGGCGCCGAGCGGGATGGCCTCGCCGGACAGGCCGCGCGGGTAGCCGCGGCCGTCGTAGCGCTCCTGGTGCGACAGGACGATCTCGGCCGGCGTCCCCAGGAAGGGGATGGCCTTGAGGATGTCGAAGCCGATCTTCGGGTGGCGCCGCATCTCGACCCACTCCTCGTCGGTGAGCTTGCCCGGCTTGAGGAGGATGGCGTCGGGGATTCCGATCTTGCCGATGTCGTGGAGCAGCGCGCCGCGGCCGATGTCGGGCAGGTCCTGCTCGGGCAGCCCCATCCGCTTGGCGATGGCCAGGGTGTAGCGCACCACGCGCTGCGAGTGGTTGGAGACCTCGTGCTCCCTCGCGTCGAGCGCCGCGACCAGGGCCCACAGGGTGGTGCCGTAGGTGGCCTCCAGGTCGAGGAGCGCCTGCTGCAGCTCGGCGGTGCGGTCGCGCACCCGCTTCTCCAGGCTGCGCCGGTAGCGCTGCCGCGCCAGCTCCAGCCGCCGCCTGGCGAGCGCCCGCTCGATGGAGCGGATCAGGTCGGTCACCTTGGGCGGCTTGAGGAGGTAGTCGGTGGCCCCCTTGCGGAGGCACTCGACGGCCGCCTCGGTGTCCCCGAAGGCGGTCAGCATGATGACCGACGTGTCGGGCCGGGTCTCCCGGAGCTGCTCCAGGAGCCAGTCGCCGCCCTTGCCCGGCATCTTCATGTCGCTGATGACGAGCGGGAAGTCCTCGCGCCGGGCCGCCGCCAGACCGGCCTCCGCGCCGTTCACCAGCGTCGGCAGGTAGCCCTCCTCCCGCAGGAGGACGCCGATGACGTCGCGCACCGCGTCGTCATCGTCGACGACGAGGATGCGAGTGGGATCGTGCCTCGGGTCGGCGGCGGGGTCGGACATGCGGCGAGCGGCTCCCTTCGGGCGCCCCGGCCGGGGCGCCGCCTGGACCGCCGGAGTATAGCACCCGCCAAGCGCGCCTTGACCGGGGCGCCGGGCGCCGCTAAGTGCCTGTCACAGCATGGGCAATCCCTCGCCACCGAGCCTTCCCATCGTGTCGGACGATCTCCCTCCGCCGGAGCCCGACGCGCCCCGGGCCTCCCGCAGGGCGCGGGACGCCCCCAAGCCGCGCTGGCTCAAGGTCCCGCTGCCCGGCGGCGAGCGCTACCAGCGGGTGCGCGACACGCTGGGGCGACTGCAGCTCCACACCGTCTGCGCCGAGGCCCACTGCCCAAACGTCGGGGAGTGCTGGAGCGGGGGCACCGCCACCGTCATGCTGATGGGCGACACCTGCACGCGCGGCTGCCGCTTCTGCCAGGTCAAGACGGCGGCCCGGCCGCCCCCGCTCGACGCCGACGAGCCGCGCCACCTCGCCGAGGCCGTCCGCGAGCTCGGGCTCGACTACATCGTGGTCACCAGCGTGGACCGGGACGACCTCCCCGACGGCGGCGCGGCCCACTTCGCCGAGGCCGTCCGGCGGCTCAAGGCCATCGACGGGCTGCTGGTGGAGGTGCTCACGCCGGACTTCCGCGGCGACGCGGACGCGGTGCGCACCGTCGGCCGGGCCGGGCCGGCCGTCTTCGCCAACAACCTGGAGACGGTGCGGCGGCTCACGCCGGGGGTGCGAGACGCCCGCGCCGGCTATGACCAGACGCTGGAGGTGCTGGCGCTGATGCGCCGCGAGTTCCCCGGCGTGGTCACCAAGTCCTCCCTCATGGTCGGGCTCGGCGAGACCGAGGCGGAGGTGGAGGAGGCCATGCGGGATCTGCGCGCCCAGGGCGTGGACATCCTCACGCTGGGCCAGTACCTGCGCCCCAGTGCCTGGCACCTGCCGGTGGCGGCGTGGATCTCGCCCGAGCGGTTCGAGGCCTGGCGGCGCCGCGGCCTGGAGCTTGGCTTCCGCTACGTGGCCGCCGGCCCGCTGGTCCGCTCCTCCTACCGGGCCGCCGAGCTGTTCCTGCGCGGCGAGCTGGCCGTCCGGGCGGGGACCTGAGGGGGGAGCCCGTGCCGCGCACCAAGCCCAAGCCCAGGCCCCCTCCGCCGGCCAGCCGCGACGGGACGGCGCGCCAGTGGGCGCCGGGCCGCCTCCCCGAGGAGTTCCCGCTCCACGCCCTGGTGGACGAGGAGGGGCGCCTGGCCCAAGGGGCCGCCGTGCCCGTCCCCGACGCCGAGCTGGTCGCCCTCTACCGCTGGATGGTGCTGGAGCGGCAGCTCGACGAGCGGATGATCACGCTGCAGCGGCAGGGGCGCATCGGCTTCTACGTCGGCTCCATCGGCGAGGAGGCCACCGTCTTCGGCTCGGCGGCCGCCATGGCGCCGCAGGACTGGATCTTCCCGTCCTACCGGGAGCACGGCGCCGCCTTCCTGCGCGGCCTGCCGCTCGAGGCCTTCATGTGCGGCCTGCTGGGCAACGCGGGGGACCCGGGCCGGGGGCGCCAGATGCCCTGCCACGAGAGCTGGGCGCCGGGGCGCTTCGTCTCCATCAGCTCGCCGGTGGCCACCCAGCTGCCGCAGGCCGTCGGCGTGGCCTGGGCGGCCCGCATCCGCGGCGACGACGTGGTCCCGCTCGTCTACTTCGGCGACGGGTCCACCAGCGCCCACGACTTCCATACCGGCCTCAACTTCGCGGCGGTGCAGCGCCTGGGCGTGGTCTTCGCCTGCCGCAACAACGGCTGGGCCATCAGCGTGCCGCGCGAGCGGCAGACCGCCTCCGAGACCATCGCGCAGAAGGCCATCGCCTACGGCATGCGCGGCGAGCGGGTCGACGGCAACGACCTGCTGGCGGTGCTCGACGCCACGCGGCGCGCCCGGGCCCGGGCCGCCGCCGGGGAGGGGCCCACCCTGCTGGAGTTCGTCACCTACCGGCTGGAGGGTCACTCCACCTCCGACGATCCGCGCGCCTACCGGCCGGCCGAGGTGGTGGAGCCGTGGAAGAAGAAGGACCCCATCCTGCGCCTCCGGCGGCTGCTGCAGCGGCGCGGGCTGCTGGACGAGGCGGCCGCGGCCGCCCTCCTCGAGGAGGTGCGCGTCGAGATCCAGGCGGCGCTGCGCCAGGCCGAGGCCAAGCCCGCCAAGCCGCCGGTGGAGAGCCTCTTCGAGGACGTCTACGCCGTGCCCATGCGGCAGCAGGTGGAGCAGCTCGCCGAGCTCCGCGAGGCCATGGCGGCCGATCCGCGGGTGGCCAACCCGCGGCACGTCGACGGGGCCTAGGGATCGCCATGCCCGTCATGAACATCATCCAGGCGGTCAACGACGCGCTCCGGCTGGAGATGCGGCGCGACCCGAGCGTGGTGGTGCTGGGCGAGGACGTCGGCGCCTTCGGCGGCGTCTTCCGCGCCACCGCCGGGCTGCAGCAGGAGTTCGGCGCGGCCCGGGTCATCGACACGCCGCTCGCGGAGGGGGGCATCGTCGGGACCGCCATCGGCATGGCGCTCTACGGCCTGCGGGCGGTGCCCGAGATCCAGTTCGCCGACTTCATCTTCCCGGCCTTCGACCAGATCGTGAACGAGGTGGCCAAGTACCGCCACCGCTCCGGCGGCCAGTACCCGTGCCCCATCACCATCCGCACCCCGTACGGCGGCGGCATCAAGGGCGGCCACTACCACTCGCAGTCGCCGGAGGCGCTCTTCATCCACACCCCTGGGCTCAAGGTGGTCTGCCCGGCCACGCCGCGCGACGCCAAGGGGCTGCTGGCGGCGGCCATCCGGGACCCGGACCCGGTGCTCTTCCTCGAGCCGAAGCGGGTCTACCGGGCCGCCAAGGGCGAGGTGCCGGAGGGGGAGCTGGTCCTGCCGCTCGGGCAGGCGGCGGTGACGCGGGTCGGGACCCAGGTGACGCTCATCGCCTGGGGCGCCATGTGGCACGAGGCCGACCGGGCCGCCGCCGAGGCGGCCGCCGAGGGGATCGACGTGGAGGTGCTGGACCTGCGCTCGCTGCAGCCGCTCGACCTCGACGCCATCGTGGCCTCGGTGCGCAAGACCGGGCGGGCCGTGGTGGTCCACGAGGCGCCGCGCACCTGCGGCTTCGGCGGGGAGCTCTCGGCGCTCATCCAGGAGCACTGCTTCCTCTCGCTGGAGGCCCCGGTGGTGCGCGTCACCGGCTTCGACACGCCCTTCCCGTACACGCTCGAGAACGAGTACCTCCCGCGCGCGCCCCGCATCCTGAAGGCGCTGCGCGAGACGGTGAACTTCTAGCCACCCGAGGCGCGCATGGCCTACCAGCTCGAGCTTCCCGACATCGGCGAGGGGGTCGTCGAGGCCGAGGTGGTGAAGTGGCTCGTGGCCGAGGGCGACCTGGTGGCGGAGGACCAGCCGCTCGTCGAGGTGATGACCGACAAGGCCACGGTGGTCATCCCGTCGCCGCGGCGGGGGCGGCTGGTGCGCCGGTTCTGGCAGGAGGGGCAGATCGCCCGCGTCCACTCGCCGCTGCTGGAGCTGGAGGTGGAGGAGGAAGAGGGGGCGGTCCCGGCCCAGGCCCCGGCCCCGGCCCCGAGCCGGCCGCCCCGT
This sequence comes from Myxococcales bacterium, assembly GCA_021779335.1. Lineage (GTDB taxonomy): Bacteria > Myxococcota > Myxococcia > Myxococcales > Anaeromyxobacteraceae > JADKCZ01. Next base: position 7,319 of record JAJYAW010000097.1, read on the forward strand.
CCCGCCCCGAGCGCCGCCCAGGCCACCATCCTGGCCACCGCGATCACCCCGGCGTCTCCAGCGCCGCCCCCTGGCCGCAAGGCCCTGGCGGCCCCGGCGGTCCGGGCCCTCGCCCGCGAGCTCGGCATCGAGCTCGGGGCGGTGGCCGGCACCGGGCCGGGCGGCCGGGTCACCAAGGCGGACCTGGAGGCGCGCCAGGCCGGCGCCAGGATCACGGCGGTGACGGGACCGGCGGCGGCCGGCGCCGACGAGCGGATCCCGCTGCGCGGCCTGCGGCGGAAGATCGCCGAGAAGATGGCGCTCTCGAAGCGGACCGCCGCCCACTTCACCTTCGTGGAGCAGTGCGACGCCACCGAGCTGGCGCGGGTCAAGGCCGGGATGGCGGCGGCAGCCCAGGCCGAGGGCGTGAAGCTCACCTTCCTGCCCTTCGTGGTGAAGGCGGTGGTGGCGGCCCTCCAGGCCCACCCCAGGCTCAACGCCGCCCTGGACGAGGCGGCGGGGGAGATCGTCCTCAAGAAGCACTGGGACATCGGCATCGCCTCCGCCACCGAGGGCGGCCTGCTGGTGCCCGTGGTGCGAGGCGCCGAGCGCCGCTCCCTCCTGGACCTGGCGCGGGAGATCGAGCGGCTCTCCGGCGAGGCCCGCGCCGGCAAGGCCCGGCCCGCCGACCAGGGGGGATCCACCTTCACCATCACGAGCCTGGGGGCGCTGGGCGGCCTCTTCGCCACGCCGGTGCTCAACCACCCCGAGGTGGGCATCCTGGGCGTCCACCGCATCCGGCCCACGCCGGTGGTGCGCGACGGGCAGGTGGTGGTGCGCGACGTGCTGCACCTCTCGGTCACCAGCGACCACCGGGTGGTGGACGGGCACGAGGCGGCGGCCTTCTGCTACGAGGTGATCCGGTACCTCGAGGATCCCAACCTGCTCTTCATGCGGATGGTCTGAGCCCCGCCGCCGACCTGCGCCGCGCGTGATCGACACCCACTGCCACCTCGACAGGCCGGAGTTCGACGCCGACCGGGCCGAGGTGCTGGTCCGCGCCCGGGCCGCCGGCGTGACCGACGTGGTGGTGCCGGCGGTGGCCCCCTCGGACTGGGCGGCGCTCATCGCGCTGGCGCGCTCCACGCCCGGGCTGCACGCCGGGCTGGGGATCCACCCGCAGCTCCTCCCGGGGCTCCCGCCGGCGGACGACGACCGGCACCTCGCCGATCTCGACGCCGCGCTGGCCCGCGGCGGCGCGGTGGCGGTGGGCGAGTGCGGGCTCGACGGCCCTGCGGTGGCCGCCGGCGCCTCGCTGGAGCGGCAGGGGGCGGTGCTGGCCGGGCACCTCGCGCTGGCCCGGAAGCACGGCCTGCCGGTCTCGCTCCACGCCTACCGGGCGCTCGGGCCGATGCTGGCGCTGCTGGAGCGGGAG
>JAJYAW010000098.1 GCA_021779335.1 Myxococcales bacterium
GTCGCGCGTGGCGGACCGCCCCCCGGCGCCGCGCCCCAGCCGCGCCGCCAGCACGCGGCCGGCGTTGAGCGCCTTGTAGGTCGTGCGACCCTGGTCGCACATCCACTCCTGGTTGACGGCCTGGTTCTCGCGGGGCCGCAGCCGGTAGGCGGTGGTGTCCAGGTAGTCGAGGCTGACGTTGCAGCCCCGGCTGCAGCCGGTGCAGAGGGAGCGGGCCGAGCTCATGAACCAGACGCGCCCGCGGAAGCGGAAGTCGCTGGAGGTGAGCGCGCCCACCGGGCACAGGTCCACCACGTTGCCGGCGTACCGGTCGTCGAGCGGCTGCCCCGGGAAGGTGGTGATGACGCTGCGGGTGCCGCGGTTGGCCACGCCGAGCTGCGGGTTCTTGGCCACCTCGCGCATGAAGCGGACGCAGCGGGTGCAGAGGATGCAGCGCTCCTGGTCCAGCGTCACGGTGGGCCCGAGCTCGATCCGCTTCCCCTTCACGTTCTTGGGGATGTCCAGGCGCGAGGGCTGCGCGTCGTACTGCACGTAGTAGTCCTGCAGCTTGCACTCGCCGGCCTGGTCGCAGATGGAGCAGTCGACCGGGTGGTTGAGCAGCAGGAACTCGAGGTTGGCGCGCTGCTGGTCCCTGACCCTGGGGGTGTCGGTCTTGACGACCACGCCCTCGGTGAGCGGCACCTGGCAGGACGGCATGAGCTTGCCGCCCGGCGCGTTGGACATCTCCACCAGGCACTGGCGGCAGTTGGCGGCCACCGAGAGCCGCTTGTGCCAGCAGTAGTAGGGGACGTCGATGCCCATCGACAGCGCGGCCTCTAGGGCGGACGTGCCGGGCTTGACAACCACCTCGCGGCCGTCCACCACGGCCGTCACCATGCCCGGGTTCTTGGGCGGCGGCGGCGCGGGGGGGCCCGGCGGCGGGGGCGGCTTGGCGGCCGCGGCGGGTGCTTCGGGCTTCTTCTCCTCGGCCATCTTGTTCCTCCGGCGAGCCTGGGCGGGCCGCTACTGCTCGACCTCGCCGCCGATCATGTTGATGGAGTCGAACGTGGGGACCAGGTCCGCCAGCAGCGCGCCGCGGAGCATCCAGGGCAGCGACGCCAGCATGGGCCAGCCCGGGGCGCGCAGCCCGAGCTTGTACGGGCGCCCGCCGCCGTCGGACACCAGGTAGAAGCCGAGCTCGCCGTTGGCCGCCTCGGTGTAGCCGTAGGCCTCTCCGGCCGGCACCTGGATGCCCTCCATGACGAGCTTGAAGTGGGCCATGACGCCCTCGATGGTCCCGTAGACCTCCGGCTTGGGCGGCAGGACGTAGCGGGAGTCCCTGACCGCGATCTCACCCGGGGCCATCTGGGCGAAGCACTGCCGGATGATCCTGTCCGACTGCTTCATCTCCTCGATGCGCATCAGGTAGCGGTCGAAGTTGTCGCCCCGGTCGCCGACGGGGATGTCGAAGTCGAGCCGGTCGTAGACCAGGTAGGGCGCCGCCTTGCGGACGTCGTAGGGCTCGCCGGAGGCGCGCAGGCAGGGGCCGGTGTAGCCGAGGTCGCAGGCCTGCTCGCGGGTCACCGGGGCCACGTCGCGGGTGCGGTCGAGGAAGATGCGGTTGCGGGTGAGCAGGCCGTCGATCTCGTCGCGCAGCAGCACCACCCGGTCGAGCGTGCGGCTGGTCTTGTCGGCCCAGCCGTCCGGCAGGTCGCGCGCGACCCCGCCGACGCGGGCGTAGTTGGAGGTGAGCCGCGCCCCGCACAGCTCGGTGAGGCGGTCCCACAGCAGGTCGCGCGCCTCGATGGCGTAGAGGAACGCCGTCATGGCGCCCAGCTCCATGCCCATGGCGCCCACCAGGGTGAGGTGGTCGCAGATGCGGTGGATCTCGCTGGTGATGACGCGCAGGTACTGGGCCCGCTCCGGCACCTTCAGCTTGCAGAGCTTCTCCACCGCCAGGGCGAACCCGACGTTGTTCATGATCGAGCTGACGTAGTTCAGCCGATCCGTGTAGGGGAAGCACTGCGTCCAGGTGACGTTCTCGCAGCTCTTCTCGAAGCCGCGGTGCAGGAAGCCGATGTCCAGCTTGCAGCTGGCCAGCTTCTCGCCGTCCAGCTCCACCACGGCGCGCGTCGTCCCGTGCATGGCCGGGTGGGACGGGCCGAGGTTGACCAGCATGCGCTTGGTCGGCAGCGGCGCGTCCAGCTCGCTGGGCGGGTGCACCACCGGCGCCATGGCCGGCTTCACTGCTCCGCTCTGCTCGGTCGACATGAAGCCTCGCAACACGCCGCGGCTGGCGGCGTCGGAAGGGTGTCTCTCAGGCCTGATCGGGGCTGGCCGCGCCGGGGCCGCGGTAGGGCTCGGTCAGCTCCCGCTCCTTCACCAGCGGCTGGCGGCCGCGCAGCGGGTAGTCCTTGCGGAGCGGGTGGCCCACGAACTCGTCGTACATGAAGAGGCGGCGCAGGTCGGGGTGATCGGTGAAGCGGATCCCGTACATGTCGTAGCAGTAGCGCTCGAACCAGTCGGCGCCGCGCCACACCCCGCAGACGCTGGGCAGCACGGCGTCCCCCTCCGGCACCTTGACGCGCAGCCGGACGCGGTGGTTCAGCGAGGTGGAGTAGAGGTTGTAGACCACCTCGAAGCGCGGCTCCTGGCCCAGGTAGTCCACCGCCGTGATGTACGGGGCCATGTTGAAGGCCATCCCGGGATCGGTCTTGAGGAAGCGGCACACCTCGACGATCTGGTCCTTGCGGACGAAGACCACGTCGTCACCGCCCGGCCCCTGGTAGGGGTCGGCGGCGATCCTGGGAAAGCGCGCCAGCAGCGCGTCGATCACGACCTTGGCCATGAGGTTCCCTCGTCTACGGCTCGTACGGCTCGCGGCCCGCGATGGGCAGGGCCTTGCGCTCGATGATCTTGTGCGTCTGCCCCTGGATCTTCGCCTGGAGCATGATGATGCCGTCGATGACCTGCTCCGGCCGGGGCGGGCAGCCGGGGATGTAGACGTCGACCGGGATGACCCGGTCGATGCCCTGCATGGTGGCGTAGTTGTCGTAGAAGCCGCCGGTGGAGGCGCACACCCCGAAGGCCACCACCCACTTCGGCTCGGCGATCGACTCCCAGACCCGGCGCAGGATGGGCGCCTGCCGGCAGTTCACCGTGCCGGTCACCATGAGCAGGTCGGCCTGGCGCGGCGAGAAGCGCGGCAGCGCGGCGCCGAAGCGGTCCAGGTCGTAGCGCGACGCGCCCACGGTCATGTACTCCATGCCGCAGCAGGCGGTGACGAACGGGTACTGGAAGAGCGAGTACTTCCGCGCCCACCCCAGGCTCTTCGACACCATCTGCTGGAGCGCGCCGAGGGCCTCGTCCTTGCGGGTGACGATGACGGGCAGGCTGTCGTGTTCGGAAGCCATGGGATCCCTCCGGATCAGTCGTTCCAGTCGATGACGCCCTTCTTCCAGACGTAGACGAGGCCGAGCACCACCGTGAAGACGAAGAGCGCCATCTCCACGTAGCCGGCCCAGCCGAGCTCGGTGAAGAGCACCGCCCAGGGGAAGAGGAAGATCGCCTCGATGTCGAAGACGATGAAGAGGAGCGCCACGACGTAGAACTTCACGCCGAAGCGGTCGCGCGCCGAGCCGACCGGCTCGGACCCGCACTCGAACGGGGCAGTCTTGACGAGGCTGGGTCGCCTCGGGCCGAGCGTGTTCGCGAGGGTGAGGAGGAGGAACGCCTGCCCCACCGCGACCAGCAGGACCACACCGATGGGGAAGTAGGTCTGGAGGGGTGTCAGCATAGGTAGGGGGGAGTCGGGTGGGCCATCTAAGTGCCCAGATCCGTTGAATTCGTCAAGCGAAATGCGGTCCTTGACTTTGGAGGTTCGCTGAGTAGACTGCCGCCGCTCCACTCCCCATAACAACCGACACGGGGTACTCCCTGATGGGCTTCGAGTTCGGCGCGGTCTTGGTGTTCGCCATCGTGGCCGTGGGATTTGCCTTCGGCGGCATCACCCTCTCGAGGCTGATCGCGCCGAAGATCCCGAGCGCCGAGAAGTCGACCATCTACGAGTGCGGTGAGCGCCCCATCGGGGCTGCCTGGTTCAACTTCAACCCGCGCTTCTACCTGGTGGCCCTCGTCTTCGTGATCTTCGAGGTCGACATCGCCCTCACCTTCCCGGTGGTGGCGGTCTACCGGCGCTGGACCGAGGCCAGCCCCGCGCTCGCCTGGGTGGCCTTCGTCGAGCTGCTCCTCTTCATCTCCATCCTGGTGGTGGGGCTGGCCTGGACCTGGGGCCACGGCGATCTGGAGTGGGTCAAGGGGCTCTCCGCCGGGAAGACCGCGGCGGCCAACCAGCCCGCGGCGCCGGCCAAGGGCCGGGCGGCCTGAGAGGACCAGGGACCTTCATGGCCAAGATCGACTCCGAGGTGGGCGGCGACGTCACCTTCTTCCACACGAGCCAGCTCGACCAGCTCATCAACCTGGCCCGCGAGAACTCGCTCTGGTACCTGCTCTTCGGCCTGGCCTGCTGCGGCATCGAGCTCATCCAGACCGGCGGCCCGCGCGCCGACCTGATGCGCTTCGGCGCCATCCCGCGCGCCTCCCCGCGCCAGGCCGACTTCATGATCGTGGCCGGCACGCTCACCTACAAGATGGCCGAGCGGGCCAAGCTCCTCTACGACCAGATGTCCGAGCCCAAGTACGTCATCTCGATGGGCTCCTGCGCCAACTGCGGCGGGCTCTTCCAGCTCGCCTACTCGGTCTGCAAGGGCGTGGACAAGGTGGTCCCGGTGGACGTCTACGTGCCCGGCTGCCCGCCGCGGCCCGAGGCGCTCACCGAGGGGCTCATCCGGCTCCAGGACAAGGTTCGCAACGAGCGGTGGCAGGACAAGCGCCGGGCGCCGGTGCAGGGCACCGGGGCGGCGTAGCGGTTTCCAGCGGCCGGGGACAGGCGGCTCAGCGCGACCGGTGAGGTCGCGGGACGGGGCGAGCACTCGCGCAAGACGCGAGTCGCTCGCCTCTGTCGCAAGAGGGAGCGAAATGACGACCAGCGAAATCCACGATCTGCTCAAGGCGCGCTTCGGCGAGGACGTCTCGGCCGCGCCGCCGCCGCCCAAGGGTGACGCCTGGCTGACGGTGAAGGCCGAGCGGCTCGTGGAGGTGTGCCGCTTCCTCAAGGAGACGGCCGGCCTCGAGTTCGACTTCTGCGAGGACCTCACCGCGGTCGACTGGCCCAAGCGCAACGTCATCGAGGTGGTGGTCCACCTCCTGTCCTACAAGCTGAAGCACTCGCTGGTGCTCAAGGTGGAGGCCGACCGGGGCAGCCCGGTGGTGCCGTCGCTCTACCCCGTCTGGAAGACGGCGGACTGGTTCGAGCGGGAGGTCTACGACCTCTTCGGCGTGACCTTCACCGGCCACCCCGACCTGCGCCGCCTCCTCCTGCCGGACGACTGGGTCGGGTTCCCGCTCCGCAAGGACTACGCGGAGCAGGGCGGCTGGCACGGCATCGACAACGTGCGCGAGAACCCGCTCGTCGAGCTGAAGCGGCTCGACGACTCCGCCCGCGCCGAGGCGGCCAAGAGCGCCTCGCCGGCGCCGGCCGCGGCGCCCCCGGCGACTCCCGCCCCCACCAGCCAGGCCTGACCGGAGGACTCCATGGAAAAGCTCATCCTCCGCCGCGTGGACCGCAACAACGAGGAGATGATCCTCAACTTCGGCCCGCAGCACCCCTCCACCCACGGCGTCATCAACTTCATCGTCGAGACCGACGGCGAGGTGCTGCGCAAGGCCGTGCCCGACGTGGGCTACCTGCACCGCTCCATCGAGAAGATCGGGGAGGTGACGGGCTGGCACGGCTTCATGCCCTTCACGGACCGCATCGACTACGTGGCGGCCATGTTCCCCAACGAGGGGTACGCCACGGCGGTGGAGCGGCTGACCGGCATCGAGGTGCCGCGCCGCGCCCAGTACCTGCGGGCCATCTCCTGCGAGCTGGCCCGCATCGCCAGCCACCTGGTCTCGCTGGGCACCATGTCCATGGACATCGGCGCCTTCACGCCGATGCTGCACGGCATCCGCGAGCGCGAGACCATCAACGACCTCATCGAGGCGCTCTGCGGCGCGCGGCTCACCTACAACTACCACCGCATCGGCGGCGTGGCCTTCGACCTGCCGGAGGGGTGGAAGGAGAGGACGCTCGCCTTCCTGGACCACTTCGACAAGTTCCTCGTCGAGTTCGACCGGCTCATCTCCTTCAACGAGATCTACGTCCGGCGCCTCGCCAACGTGGCCGTCATCACCGGCAAGGACGCGGTCGACTACGGCCTGGTCGGCCCCAACCTGCGCGGCTCCGGCGTCGACTGGGACGTGCGGCGCGACCTGCCCTACGGCGCCTACGACGACTTCGAGTTCGCCGTCCCGGTGGGCCAGGGCTTCAAGGGGACGGTGGGCGACTGCTACGACCGCTACTACTGCCGCTGCCTGGAGATGGGCGAGTCCTCCAAGATCGTGCGCCAGGCGCTGCTGCAGCTCCCCGAGGGCGAGATCATGGCGCCCAAGGTGGCCCGCAACCTGAAGGTGGAGGCGGGCGAGGCGCTCTCGCGGGTGGAGTCGGCCCGCGGCGAGATGGCCTTCTACGTGGTGGCCGACGGCACCAACAAGGCGTACCGCGTCCGCGCCCGCACCGGCTCCTTCACCGCCATGGGGATCATCGAGTCCGCCAGCCCCGGCCTCATGATCGCCGACCTCGTGGCGCTCATCGCCTCCCTGGACGTCGTCGCCCCGGAGATCGACCGCTAGCCATGCCGCGCACGCCAAAGCTCCCGAAGCTGTCGCCCCGCGCCGTCGTCCTCCTCACCCTGGCCCTCGGCCTCGGCCTGCCCGCCGGCCTCTTCGGCGCCGTGCTGGTCCTCTCGCCGCTGGCCCAGCCGGACTTCTTCGTCCGCGCCGTGCTGGGGCACGACCCGGCCACCTGGCCCCACGCCCACCTGGTCTACGGGCTGGTCATGGCGCTGCTGGCCTTCATGCTCATCAACTTCGGGGCCATCATCTCCGGCATGACGGTCTGGTGGGAGATGCGCGTCAGCTCCCGCATGCAGAGCCGCATCGGCTACAACCGCGCCGGCGCCGCCGGCTTCTTCCAGTGGATCGCCGACGCGGTGAAGCTCCTCTTCAAGGAGGACCTCATCCCGGCCGAGGCCGACGGCATGCTGTTCCGGGCCGCCCCCTACTTCGTCATGACGGGCTTCGCCCTCACCTTCGTGGCGCTGCCCTTCGGCGAGAGCCTCATCGCCGCCGACCTCAACGTCGGCATCTTCTACCTCACCGCCGTCACCGCCCTGGTGGTGGTGGGCATCCTGCTGGCCGGCTGGTCGTCCAACTCGAAGTGGGCGCTCTTCGGCGGCATGCGCTCCGCGGCCCAGGTGGTCTCCTACGAGATCCCGGCCGGCATCGCCCTGATGGTGCCGGTGCTCATGTCCGGCACGCTCTCCATGCAGGGGATCATCCGCGCGCAGGGCGCCTGGCCCTGGCAGTGGCACGCCTTCACCAACCCCGCCGCCGCGGTGGCCTTCGTCCTCTTCTTCATCTCCCAGCTCGCCGAGGGCAACCGCACCCCCTTCGACCTCCCCGAGGCCGAGTCGGAGCTGGTGGCCGGCTACCTCTCCGAGTACTCGGGCTTCCGCTTCGCCCTCTACTTCCTGGTCGAGTTCGGCAACCTGTGGGTCATGGCGGCCATCTCCGCCACCCTCTTCTTCGGCGGCTGGCAGGTCCCGGGCGTCGGCCCCGAGGTCTACGCGGCGGCCAAGGGCGCCGGCGCCGTCCCCGCGCTGGGCTGGTGGGGGCTGCAGCTGCTCTCCATGGTGGTCATGGTCGCCAAGACCGTCGTGGTCCTCAACGTCATCGTCTGGGTGCGCTGGACGCTGCCCCGCATGCGCATCGACCAGATGATGAACCTCTGCTGGAAGTTCCTGGTGCCGTCGGCCTTCGTGGCCTTCGTCTTCACGCTCCTCTGGCAGCTCCTCGTGGCCCGCGCCCCGGCGCTGGGCCTCGTCACCGGGGTGGTCCTCACCGGCGCCTTCCTGGTCACGCTCATCCTCTTCGGACGCCAGGTGAAGGCCAACATCGCCGCCGCGGGCGACCACGTCGACCTCACCAACTGGTGAACGGAGCCGCCATGCACGCCCCGCAGACCTACAACGGCTCCATCCGCGACACCGTCCGGTCCTTCTGGCACGGCCTGTCGATCACCCTGTCCTTCCTCTTCCGGCGGCCCAGCACCGTCCAGTACCCGGACCGGCTGCCGGGCGGCCAGCAGCTGCGGGACCTCCTGCCGCCGCGCTACCGCGGCTTCCTCGAGGTGGACGTCTCCATCTGCACCGGGTGCCAGGCCTGCGAGCGGGCCTGCCCCATCTCCTGCATGCAGATCACGCTGGAGAAGGACCCGGCCAACCCCAAGCAGCGGGTGGTCACGCAGTTCGACATCGACGAGGCCAAGTGCATGTTCTGCGGCCTGTGCGTGGAGCCCTGCCCCACCGGCGCCATCCAGCACACCCGCGAGTTCGAGGGCTCGATGGCGGACATCCGCAACCTGACCATCCGCTGGGCGGACCCGCTGGCGCCCTTCCCGGTCTACAAGGTCGACAAGGCGGCGCAGTACTTCCCGCGGGCGCCGCTCGGCTCGCTGGTGCGCGCCAAGTTCCAGGCCAACGCCTGGAACGCCAAGGGCCCCGCCTTCCTGCCG
>JAJYAW010000099.1 GCA_021779335.1 Myxococcales bacterium
CGGGCGAGGTGGCGGCGGCGCGGGCCATGCTCTCGGGGGCGGAGGCCGGCGGGCGCGGCGAGCGGGTGGTGCTGCGGGCGCCGGCCGGCGGGCTGGTGCTGCGGCTCCACCGCGAGAGCGAGGGGCCGGTGGGCGCCGGGACGCCGATCGTGGAGGTGGGCGACCCGGCCGCCCTCGAGGTGGAGCTCGACCTCCTCACCACCCAGGCGGTGCGGGTGCGGCCGGGCGCGGCGGTGGCGCTGGTGGGCTGGGGCGGCGAGGGGGCGCTGCCGGGCAGGCTGCGCTCCATCGACCCCTCGGCCTTCACCAAGGTCTCGGCGCTCGGCGTGGAGGAGCAGCGGGTCCACGCGGTGGTCGATGCCGTGCCCGGTCCGGCCGCCTGGGCGGCGCTCGGCGACGGCTATGCGGTGGAGGCCGAGGTGGTGGTGTCGGAGCAGGCCGACGCGGTGAAGGCGCCGGCCGGGGCGCTCTTCCGGGACGGCGACCACTGGGCCGCGTTCGTGGTGGCGGGCGGGCGGGCGCACCGGCGGCGGCTCGAGGTGGGCGAGCGGAGCGACGTCGAGGTGGCGATTCGCGCCGGGCTGAAGCCCGGGGAGCGGGTCATCCTCCACCCGACCGATCAGGTCGCCGAGGGAGCCCGCGTGGGCTCGCGTTGATCGCCGACGCGGCCGGAGCCTCCCCGGCCGGCCCATCCGCCCGGGATCACGCCTGAAATGGCCGGTGCCCGGCGCCGCCGCGCGGCGCGGCTCCTTGCCGTAGGGGACCCACGGGACTCCCCGCCAGGCGGCGCGCCGGTTAGCTTCCTCGGAGAGCATCGATGCCCGGGCCGCCCAAACGCATCCTCGTCGTGGACGACAACCTGACGCTGCGGGTGCTGCTGGCCCAGGCGCTCGAGGAGGCCGGCTACGTGGCCATCGGCGCCGAGTCGGCCGAGGCTGCGCTCGAGGTGGCCCGCTTCGATCCGCCCGACCTCTGGCTGGTGGACCACCACATGCCGGGCATGGACGGCGCCGCGCTGATCCGGCTCCTGCGCCGCTCGCCGGACGAGCGGCTCCGCGCCGCGCCGGCCATCGGCCTGACCGGCTACCAGGAGGCGGCCCAGGACCTGCTCGACGCCGGCGCCGCCTGCGCGCTCAGCAAGCCCTGCGGGGAGGGACCGCTCCTGCGCCAGGTGGCCGACGCCCTGGCCGGCCGGCGGCCCGGGTCGCCCGTGCTCCCCCACCGCGCCTAGCTAAATGGCGGTGCGAAATGCCTGCTGCGGAGCGGTGCCTGGCCGCGGCGGCGGCGTTCGGTCGGAGTCCGATCGGTCGATCTCGGCCGGTCGGGCTCAGGCGCCCCGGGCCGCCAGGGTAAGCAGGTTGCCCGCGATCCCCGCCCAGAAGGCCGTGCGGGCCATGCCGTCTTCGCCTCGGTAGCGACTTCGCGCCATTCCGAATCGGTTCTTGAGCCGGGAGATGCACGCCTCGCCACCCTGTCGCCACTTTCGACCGCGTCGGAACCAACGTTGGCGTTCGTGCGCGACGCGGGCCGGCGAGCGGTAGCCCTGACGTGGCACCGCCGGCTGCTCGACGCCGAGTTCCTTGATGCGGCGCTCGCCCTTGCCAGACCAGAATCCGCGGTCCGTCGCGACCATGCGAGGCGCCCGCTTGAACACGGCGACATGTCGCTCGACCGAGGAAACCAGCAGCGTCGCGTCGCACTTAGTCGCGACGGGCGTGATGTCGGTGACGATGCCGCCCTCGGCCTCCTGCACCTTCACGACCGTGCCGAACTCGGTCGGCTTCCGCAGCTTCCCGCGCCTGAGGATCTGCGCGTAGGGCTCGAAGATGCTGAGCAGCTTGCCGGCGGAGTCGGTGATGCCGTGGACAATGCGGGCCCGCGTCTGCCGAACGATCTGCTCGGCCCGCGGCAGGTAAGACCGAAGCTTCTCGAGCGGCAGCGCGCCCGCGATCTTGGTGCTGCGGCTGCGGCCGGCCGCGGCGATGGCCTTCCTCGCCTGGCGGACGAAGCGGCCCGCCACGCGAATCAGTCGACGGTAGGGCTTCTTGATCGCCTCGCGGGCGCGGTCGCCCCGCAGGCGCAGCGCCTGGTCGATCTCGCGCAGGCGCCGCGCGACGCTCCGGCCGGCGTCGCGCAGGACGAAGGGGAGCCGCACGCCGGCCTCGCCGAGGCGCCGCATCTCACGGCCGAGCACTCGCACCACGTCCTGGCAGAGACCGCTGTCGGTCGGGTAGCGCATGGGCGCCTCGACCACGGTCGTGTCCACCCGCATCCGCTGGCCGCGCGTCACCTTGCGCTCGACGGCGATCCCCACGACCCGGTCGAATAGCGTGCGCAGGACCGCGCCATCGAGCAGCTGGCCATACCGGACCATCGTCTTGGCGTCCGGCACCTTCTCGGCGTCGATGCGGCAGAAGCGGCGGTAGACGACGTTGCCCGTGACCTCCCACTCCAGCTCGTCGTAGCTCCAGCGCCGCAGGTGCTTGAGGACCAGCATCCGCAGCACGACCTCGGCCGGCGTGCCGGGCCGGCCGCGCCGGGCGCTCTGCGGGTGGCGCCGGCGGAGGACGGCCAGGACCTCGTCGCCGAACGCGGGGTCGTCGAGCAGCTCGTCGACCCTGCGCAGGGCCGGGTCCATCAGCTCCTCGGGCTCGACCATCGTCCCGAAGAGCACAAGCTGCGCGAGTGCAAGCTGGGCATGGCGATGACGAACCATGCCCAGCAGAGATCACGCCGCGAATGGGCTGTCGATCAAAATGCCGATCCTGCACGCCCCGGCCCCACCAGGGCCGCGATCGAAGGGCGGAAACCTGCCGACTTCTGCACCACCATTTAGCTAGGACGGCTCACGCCGATCCAGCTCCTCCGGCGGCCGCACCTTCGAGAAGGCGCGCCAGAGGAGCAGGTCGTAGGCGATCTTGAGCCCGCCGCACGCCAGGAACGGGATCCCGGCCAGGGCCGGCACGGCGTAGAGCGGCCCCGCCAGCAGCGGCGCCAGCGACGCCCCCACGGTGCGCGCGATGCCGGTCACGCCGGCCGCCGCCGCCCGCTCGTCCGGGTCCACCACCGCCATGGTGTAAGACTGGCGCGTCGGCACGTCCATCTGGGAGATCGAGAAGCGGGCGAAGAGCACCGCCACCGCCAGCCCGAGCGTGGGCATGAAGGGCACCAGCAGGAGCAGCAGGTTGGAGGGCAGGTGGGTGAACACCATCGTGTTCACCAGGCCGAAGCGCCTGGCCAGCCAGGCGGCCGAGAGCGCCGAGAGCCCCGCCAGCACGTTGGCCCCGAGGAAGACCGCGCCGACGAGCGCCTCGCCGGCGCCGAACCTCCGGTGGAGCCAGTAGGCCACGAAGCTCTGCACGATGAAGCCACCGGCGAAGGCGTCGAGGGCGAAGAGGCCGGAGAGGCGCATGACGACGCCGCGCGAGCGGTGAAGCCCGAGGCCGGGGGAGAGGAGCGGCGGGCGCGCCACCGCCTGGCGGGCCGGGGCCTCCACCTCCGGGGAGAGCCCGGCGAAGACCGCCGCCAGCGCCCCGCCGAGGAGGGCGTAGGCCACGATGACGGCCCGGTAGCTCTGGAGCGGCGTCCAGCCGAGCTGTTGCAGCCCCTCGGCGGCGCCGCCGCCGGCGAAGGCCCCGGCCGCGGTGGCGAAGGCGCCGGTGAGGGTGTACCAGGCGAAGGTGCCGGTGCGCCGCTCGGCCGGCACCGCCTGGGTCAAGGCCGCCTGCTCGATGGCGAGGAACGGCCCCACCTCGTTGCCAGACGGGCTGACGATGCCGAGCGTGGCCGCCAGGAGGAGGAGCCAGAAGTCCTGCGTCACGGCGAAGAGCAGGCCGGCCCCCACCATGAGGCCCGCGCCCACGATCAGCATGCGGCGCCGGCCGGCCAGGTCGGCGCGGGTGGTGATGAGGAGCGAGAGGGCGGTGTCGCCGAGGAGCGTGAGCGTGAGGAGCAGGCCGACGCGCGCCTCGGACAGCCCCAGGGCGGTCAGGTGGAAGACCAGCACCACCGAGAGGGCGCCGTAGGCGAAGAGGCGCAGGCCCCGGGTGGCGAAGAGCCGGATGACGTCGGCGCGGTTGGCGGGCATCGGAGCCTGACCGAGAGAAATATGACCCAACCGGCAAAAGTTCAATGCGCCGGCAGGGGCATGCGGCTGCCGGTAAGCCGGGCGAGAGGCGGCCAGGAGGTCCTGGGGTCTGCGTCCACTGCAGCTCGGCATCCGGGCCGCAGCGCCGGCCCCTCCAGTGCCCTGAAAGCGTGGTCGAGCGCCCACGTCGGCCATTTCAGGCGCAACAGGGCCTCGCCCCGGCCGGCGGCGCTCGGGTCCGCTTTCGCCTGGCGAGCTCCCTATCCGCCTGCCGCGCACGGGACGGCGTGGAGGACCCGCATGAGCCAGGTGCCGTGTGGGAACAGGACGTCGCGAGCCCCCTCGGTCCAGGCGTCGAGCGCCTCGCGGTAGCTCCGAGCGAAGTCCCGCAGTCGCAGGAGCGCCGCGACTCGCCTCTCGACGTTCCTGGTTGCGACGCGCGGATCCAGGCGGCGGCGCGGCTCGTGGGAAGCGGGTCCGGCGGCCGGGTCCTGGGCCAGGACGGCAGGCGCGGAGAAGAGGGTCCGGCCCTCGGCGGCGAGCCGAGCGGAGGCCTGATCCTCGCCGTCCTGAAGCCGCTCGCGCAGGCGCTCGACGAATGCCTCGTCGGCCTCGAAGCCCGGCGGTGTGACCAGCGCGAGTCGCGCCACCGGCGGCATGGGCCCGTCCTTGCGGAAGAAGGCGGCCGGCCGCTCGGCCAGCACGGGCTCTCCGCCGATGAGGCCTGGATCGGACCAGAGCCCGGGCCACTCGGAGCCGCGGCGGACGAGGCCGGCGGCGACGGGGTTGGCGAGGACGTAGGCCATCTTGTCGAGGACGGCCTCGGCGTCCTCGAGGCGGACGGCGCTGTAGCTGTCCGGGTCCCAGAAGGACTCCCAGCGGCCGAGGAGGGCGTTCGTCGCCCTGGCGACCAGGCCGTCGAGATAGCGGTGGAAGTCGGGAAGCCTGGCGTGTGGGTCGGTCACGACGAGGTGGAAGTGGTTGGACATGACGCAGAAGGCGTGGACGTCGATCTCGTAGCGTGCGGCCGCGACGGCGAGGACGTAGCGGAAGGTGGCCGTGCACTTCTCTGAGGGGTGGAGGAAGTAGCGGCGCTCCGAGCAACGGCGTGTGACGAGGTAGGTGGTGCCTCTGAGAACCTGGCGCGGGACGGTCATTCCCGCAGTGCATCGCAACCGCCGTGCCAGGCCGCCCTGCCCGCGATTCAACGGACTCTGGAGCCCGGCCCGTCTGCGCGCCGCACCAGGGGTCCGCCAAAACTTCTCTCGGTCAGGCTGCGGCTGGCGGTCGCCCTGGGTTCCGGCGGATGATGTCGGCCTCGCCGGAGACCCATGCTCGCCACCTTCGCCGCCCTCAGCCTCCTCCTCGCCTCGCCTCCCGCCGCGGCCCCCTGGCTCGACGCGCCGCCCTTCGGTGCCGAGCCGGGCACCGTCGCGGCGGCGGCCGCCGCCCTCTCGCCGCCCGCGGAGGGCGACATCGACGTCCTCCTCGAGGAGGGCGTCGTCGTCCTCGACGAGCAGGGGCGGGCCACCACCACCTACCGCCTGCTCTACCGGGCCCTGACCCGGGAAGGGGCCGAGCGCTGGAGCGAGGTGGCGCGCGCCTGGTCTCCCTGGTACCAGGCCAGGCCCGAGGTGCGCGCCCGCGTCATCGGCCGCGACGGCCAGGTCCACGCGCTCGACCCCGCCACGCTCGTGGAGGCGGGGCTCGGCGATCAGGCGGAGGGGCTCTACGGCGACCGGCGCATCCTCAAGGGGCCGCTGCCTGCCGTGGACGCCGGCGCGGTGGTCGAGGAGGCCGAGACGGTGCGCGACACGGCGCCGCTCTTCGAGCCCGGCGCGGTGCGCCGCTTCTACGTGGGGCGCGACGGCCCGGTGCGCGCGGTCCGGCTCCGCATCGAGGCGCCCAGCGGGCTGCCGCTCACCTGGGCGCTGCGGGGCGGGCTCACCGGCGCGCCGCGCGAGACCGTCGAGGGCGGCCTGCGCGTCCTCACCTGGCAGTGGGGGCCGCTGGAGGCTCGCCCGCCCCAGGAGCCGGCCCGGCCGCCGGACGCGAGCTCGCTGCCGCACCTGGCCTACGCCACGGCGCGCAGCTGGAAGGCGGTCGCGGCCGCCTACGCCGCGCTGCTGGACCGCCAGCTGGCCGGCCACGAGCTCGCCGCCGTGGCGGCCGAGGTGGTGCCCAGGGGCGCCAGCCGCGAGGTGGCGGCGCAGGCGGTGCTGGCGTGGCTGCGCGAGCGGGTGCGCTACACCGGGCTCGAGCTCGGCCAGGCGGCGCTGGTGCCGGCCCGGCCGGCGGAGACGCTGCGCCGCGGCTACGGCGACTGCAAGGACCTCTCGCTGCTGGCGGCCGGGGTGCTGCGCGCCGCCGGCTTCCCCGCCACGCTGGCCCTGGTGCGGGCCGACGGCGACGCGCCGGCCGACCTGCCCGGCCTCGGCGAGTTCGACCACGCCATCGTGGCGGTGGGCGGGTCCCCGACCCTGTTCCTCGATGCCACCGACCCCGCCGCCCCGGCCGGTGAGCTGCCGCTGCCGCTGCAGGGGCGGCTGGCCCTGGTGGCCGCGCCCGGGACGACGGCGCTGGTGCGGCTGCCGGAGCGGCCGGCCGCGGACAACCGCGTCGAGGTGGCGCGCGAGATCCGGCTGGCCGAGAGCGGCTGGGCGGACGCCAGCGAGACCCAGGAGCTGGCCGGCTGGCCGGCCACCGAGCAGCGGGCCGCGCTGCTCCGGCTCGGCCCCGGCGAGCGGGCCGAGCGAGACGAGGAGCTGGTCACCAGCCACTTCGTGGAGGCCAGCCGGGGGACGGTGGCCTTCGAGGGGCTGGAGCGGCCCGGCACGCCGGTGAAGGTCGCCCTCTCCGCCAGCGGCTCGCACTGGGGGATCACCCGCGCCGACGACGCCGAGGCCGTGGCCAGCATGGCCTACCTGCTCCAGTGGCTGCCGCGCGACGTCAAGCCGGGCGGGAGCCGGGCGCCGCCCGAGGACGGGGCGGCGGCGCGCCAGGACCCGGACGAGGAGGCCGGCCAGGCCGCGACCGCCGGGCCGCGGCGGAGCGACCTCCTGCTGCCCATCGCCTACCGGGGCGCGCTGCGCTACCGGGTGGTGCCGCCGGCCGGCTTCGAGGTGGAGCTGCCGCTCCCCGAGCCGCGGCGCCTGGAGCTGGGCCCGCTCACCGCCACCAGCCGCTACGCCCTGGAGCCGGGCGGGGCCGTCCGCGTGGACCACGAGCTCACGGTGTCCCGCCGCCGGCTCACCGCGGCGGAGGTGGAGGCGCTGCGCCAGGGGCTGGGACCGCTGCTGGCCGACGAGCCTCGTCTCCGCTTCACCCGCACCGCGTCGCGCCTCCTCGAGGCCGGGCAGGGGCGGGAGGCGCTGGAGGAGCTGCAGCGGCTCATCGCGCTCCACCCGGCCGAGGCCCGCCACTGGAACCACCTGGCGCAGGCGCTGGTCCGGCTCGGCATGGGGGAGGCGGCGCGCCAGGCGGCGCGGCGGGCGGTGGCCCTCGAGCCCTCCAGCTCGTGGTCGTACCGGGTGCTGGCCACCACGCTCGAGCACGACGCGCTGGGGCGCTGGATGGTGCCGGGCTGCGACCTGCCGGGCGCGGTGGCGGCGCAGCGGCGGGCCGTCGAGCTGGACCGCGAGCCGGCCGTGCGTGGCCACCTGGCCTTCCTGCTGGAGCACGGCGAGGGGTGCGAGCGGTACGGCGAGGGGGCGCGGCTCGACGAGGCCGCCGCCGCCTACCGCGTCATCCGCACCGAGCTGAAGAGCAAGGAGTACGACCGGGCGCTGCTGGCGGTGCTGCTCCGGTCGGGCCGCTTCGCCGACGCGGGGCCCGTGGCCAAGGACCTGCCGGAGGGTCCGGAGCGGCGGGCCGCCCAGCTCGCCATCCGGGCGGCCACCGAGGGGGTGGAGCCGGCCGTGAGGGACGCGCTGAAGGTCCCCTCGGCAGAGCGGGGGCCCATCCTGGACCAGGCGGCGCAGCACCTGGTGCTGGCGCGGCGCTATCCCGAGGCCGCCCGCCTGCTCGACGGCGGGGCCGGCGGCACGCCGCAGTCTGCCCAGCTCAAGGCGCGCGCCGCCATGCTGCGTCAGGTGGTGCGGGTGGAGACGTTGCGCCCGGATCCGGAGGATCCCGCCACGCTGCCGCTGCGGCTGCTGCGCGCCCTCGGCGAGGGCGGCGAGGCCTGGCGGGCGGTGCCCGAGCTCCCGCCCGAGGCCCGCGGCGACCCCGCCGCCCCCGGCGCGCTCTCCGACGCGGCCGGCGTCGCCTTCCGGCGCACCCTGCGCAGCGTGTCGGGCCTGCCGGACCGGGTGGCGCTCGACGCGGCGCTCTCCCTGCTGGAGGTGCGGACCGAGGGGGACCCGGCGAGGGCCCTGCGGATAGTCGCCACCACGCCCTCGCTCTCGGCGCCCGGGGTGCCGCCGAGCAGGAAGCCGAGCAGCTCGGCCTCGCTGTAGCGCGCCGGATCCGATCGCAGCTCGAGCTCCG